>NZ_LGUG01000004.1:2657894-2872980 GCF_001274715.1 Aneurinibacillus migulanus
CAGTACGCATTACTAAATATGCAGAAAAACCACCATGTACTGCAATATAGAGAAAGGGGATAGAGGCATTGAGAACAATCATGAAGGTTTGGTCACTGGTGGACAAGATTTATTTTTACTATTCCCGGCTAGAGTATGTAAATCAAGCAGAAGGAAATATTTTCCGTGTAAAACTGCTGACATATCGTGGAAAAGAACTTCTTCTTTCGAATGGAATCTCGATTCAGTCAAAGGATACGCTGCTTAAAATCCATTTGCATAACTGTTTATTAATGAATGAAATGCTGCATATGGAAAATGAGACAAAGCGGGCTTTGTATGTTTACAAGCGTGTTGAGGAGTCGATGCCAGGACTTGTCGATTTTATTCGTAATCATCCACAAGGAGAGACCATTAAAGGCATCATTGGTATTACTGTGTTACACCGAGGTGTTAGCCGTCTTGGGTTTGAAGTGAAGGATATCGAGAATGGTTATTATAAAAAACTAAAGCAGCTTTATATGAAACCGCTATTCATCCTGTGTCATTTGAATAAGCAACAGGGATGGAAAGAGAAGAACCTGGTTCCAAAGTTTCTCATCATGTCAAAAGAACAACTATTAAGCAGGTATTTACAGGATGCGTAACCACGTTTATAGTAGAGTCGCCGTTATTATGATCCTAAGTATGCTTGTAGGATGTGGGGAGATCTTTCATAAATCTTCCGACCCGTTGAATACACAGTCAATCCCTTCTCCTACCGACAGCGGCAAGCCGGTTATGTTGCTTATCATTGTACTGGCTGTAAACGAAAGAATGGCATACGTTTATTTACTCGATAAACGTATGCCACTTGTACAAATTGTCAAATTGTTGCAGACTGATGTACGGATGGATGTAATCGCATGGAAAGAAGGTGAGGGCATTCATGTAATGGCAGGCAGCAAAGATGGACAACTTTCTTTCCGGCGAAACGGAAACTATATTGATCCGTATCGCCAAACCTGATCTCTTACAGGTAACCTGTCTATTTTGGATATAGCAACTAAGGGTAAACAAATTACTTATCACAATTATCCGTGTATGGTGCTCTACATTCCCATCCTGGCTGTCAACTTGTAGTAACAGCCAGTCCGGGTTATGAATTAGCGGGAGAAAACTCTCCGACACACCCGAATGGAGGTGGGCATGGTTCGTTGCATTACAGGGACAAATACTACCCCAAAACATTTGCGAATAGTAGATATAAAAGGTTGGGTGCTGCAATTGATTGAATAGACTGAAAAGATTCGAACGTGTTTCTATAGTTTATTGCTGTAGCAAAGGGGTAACTTGTTCCACAACTTGTTTTAATGCCTTTGCATTCGCCTCGTATTCTCGCTTTGCTTGTTCGTTCTTTGTTTCAAGCGCGAAGGTCTCCAGATCAGCCTGGCATTTTTTTAGCGTTGCCAATACTAATGGGAATTCCTGAGGGGTTGGTGGTGTAATTTGGTCATCATATAAATCTACATGCAGTTGTCCATAACTGTCCACCTGTCCCATATATACATTATCTAGAGAGATCCCCATCTTATCCAATGTGGTATGTAACCATTTTGTGGACAAACCGGCCGTTGCAAGAGGCTCCAGCATAATAGTGGCATCTAAAATGACGGTTTGAGGTTCTTTTATCGGAGCCGGTTTCATTTGTAAATCTTTCGGGGTAAGCGGCTGTTTATCTCTTTTCAACAGGACGCTGACTTCACCGCTTTGTTCAAGAAGCGCGAACTCTACATCTGCGACAGAAAAAGCATTTTTTAAACGTAGCTGCTCCAGTAATTCTTCTCCTGACATACGCTCCTTTTTTAAGTTATCTTCCATGATTTTTCCGTCTTTTATAAGAATAGTGGCGTTTCCTTCGACAATGTCGTTGACCGTTTTGCTTTTAAGTGCCAGATAGCCGAGAAGGGCAGGAATAAGTGCCCAGATTATCATACTTGTGAAACCGTGTAAAAAATTCCCTTCCAAATCGGTTGAGATAAACCCAGCAATTGAACCAAGCGTAATTCCTGCAACATATTCAAAAAAAGTCATTTGAGAAATCTGACGTTTCCCAATGATTCGTGTTAAAACAAGCAATGTAACGATGGATACCACAGTTCGAACAACAATTTCCACCCAACTTGGCAATGATAACCCTCCCTAGAGAAAATAAGATGATGTTGACATATTTTTTCATACAAAATGACCGTACTCCTTTTATCTTTCATCCTTGAAGAAGATTTTATAACTCGGCGTGTTTATTTTACATTTGATTGTAAATTCCTGAAATTCAATCCTTTTTGTGAAGGATTGAGAAAAGTTATTGAGAGAAGAATCAACTGTATGAAATGTATTTTTTTTATCAAAAATAGAGGAGTAATCCTACACAACCAGAAGGAGCTCATTATGGGAAAGAAAGCAAAAAACAAGAAATATAAAATCGCCCAATTCGCTGGAGCAGGTACAGCTGTTCCCATGACTGGATTCGCCAACTCCGTCGATTCGGCCGCACTGGAACATCGCAGTGAAGGTTTGGTGCTTGGCGTAGGCGGAAATATGTTTAAGCTCGCTGGCTTGGTTATTGTATTTGGCGTATTTGCCGCTTTTATTATCGGTCTGCTTAAGTGGGCCTTATCTGCACTGGGAGGTATATAAAGATGTTGCAGGGACACCAATCGTGGGTTTTCTCGAACAAGCCGGTGATTCTATCTTCCGCTACGGTTGGCGGACCGTTTGAAGCACAAGGGAAATTGGCTGATGATTTTGATATTCTGCATGGCGACATCTGGCTTGGTCAGGACAGTTTTGAAAAAGCGGAGAAAAAAATGCTAGAAGAAGCATGCGACAAAGCGATTGAAAAAGCCGGTCTGCAGAAAGGCAGCATTAACTTTCTCCTTGCCGGCGACTTAATGAATCAGATTATCTCCAGTAGCTTTTCAGCACGGACAGTCGGCGTACCGTATCTTGGCATATTTGGCGCCTGTTCCACATCAATGGAGGGATTAGCACTGGCTGCCCAGCTTGTCGATAGCGGGTCCGCCACTTATGCCCTTGCTGGTACATGCAGCCACAATGCGACTGTAGAAAAGCAGTTTCGCTACCCAACTGAATACGGTTCGCAAAAACCACCAACCGCGCAATGGACTGTCACTGGTGCCGGTGCTGCCGTGGTTGCATCTAATGGAAATGGCCCTAGAATAACAGCAGCTACGATTGGAAAGGTTATCGATATGGGGATTTCTGACCCGTTTAACATGGGGGGAGCAATGGCTCCGGCCGCGGTTGATACGATCCAAGTTCATTTTCGCGATTTGCAGATTGGGCCAGAGCACTATGATTTAATTGCAACCGGTGACCTGGGCAAAGTAGGTCACACGATTGCCAATGATCTTTTAAATAAGAACGGCTTTCCTATTTCGGAAGATAAGTTTACTGACTGTGGCTTGCTTATCTACGATCAAACAAAGCAGGATGTATTATCGGGAGGAAGTGGATGCGCCTGTTGTGCCACGGTTACATACGGTCACCTTCTTAATCGACTGCGTGCAGGAGAATGGAAACGCATTCTCGTGGTGGCTACAGGAGCTCTCCTCTCGCCACTTAGCTATCAACAGAACGAAAGCATTCCATGTATTGCACATGCAGTTGCTATAGAAAACGAGAATAAGGAGGCATAGCGACATGATATTCTTCTGGGCTTTCATAGTGGGGGGCATTATCTGTGTCATTGGGCAGTTGCTGATGGATGTCGGAAAGCTGACACCTGCCCATACAATGTCTGTTCTCGTGGTTACTGGTGCGATTCTTGATGGATTTGGTTGGTATGAACCGCTTATTAAATTTGCCGGTGCAGGGGCGACCGTTCCAATTACCAGCTTTGGTAATGCACTTGTACACGGTGCCATGCAGGAAATGCAGGCAGATGGCGTCATTGAGCAGTGGCAAACCTAAAAAGCCCAGCATACGCATATTGGAGAAACAAAAACTACCCATTCAGATACGAATAAGCTGGAATGGGTAGTTTAATTTATGAGCGTATTTTATTAATTTCTTCATGCACTTAGGCACTCGCTTTTTAATCGTGATGCTTCATTTCTTAGGAGGATTAACGTCAACATAATGCTTCATCAATAAAAACGCACAATTGGCAATTCAAAACGGCTGTCTTTATGCAGGTCCTAACTAATGTAAACAATACCCTCCCACCTAATATGGTAATGCTGTCCATCCATATTCACTAAAATATAATCAGGAAAAACCTCCTCTAGTTCCCCTTGGATCTCTTTGATAGGAGTTGCAACAGAGATGCTTTTCCCTTTTTTTTGATGTAAGTGATTGAACAATCGTTTTGTAAATGTGCTGCTCTTTTTAGAAGTGGGTTCCTCTCTAAAAATAGGGTCTTCTTTAGAGAGAAGTTCACCAAAGGTAGGCTCTTCTTTAGAAATAGGTTCACCATTTGTTATGACCACTTCTTTAGGGGAGGTCTCTTTTTGAGGGATAGGTGCTTTTCTTTCGAGAGTATGGATTTGGTTAGAAACAGAATAAAAATCGTATACATTAGGCATAGGATAGGTATTATAAGGATAAGTATTATAGGGATAAACATCATGAGAATAAAATGGACTATACATTTTTTTCCTCCTTCATTTATAGGCGATAATAGGAGTATATGCAGAATATGGCTAGGTGCCCTAAGGCAAATGCCTAAATGGTTTACTTTATTGTCTAGTATAATAGAGCGATTAACATACACACAGAGTACAGATGCTGCTGTTTAAGACAAAACAGGCTGCACATAGGTAGTTTGAAACAAAGGCATTACGGTTCAGCAACTTCAACAAATATGGGGTTATGCAAAATTTCCTTATTTGTTGCAAACAAGTTTGGACTGAGAATGCGATTGAAAACACTAAGAGCAATTTGCCCTTAGTGTTTTCTCGTTATTTTAACCTTGTATATAAAATTTAGGAACATTGTTTATGATGTGACGAAAAAATTAACCACAGTGATATATAAAGCCACCCGATAAGGTGGTATTTTTTTGCTGTGTAAACACCCGCTTATTCCTTTTTCCAACCCCATAATCTTTCTGTATCCAACGGTATGTATACCGTATCTCCTTGAATTTAGCGATGTAGTAACGGACGTTCAAAAGGATCATTCATACGTTCTTCCCGTTTACGCCTCGTACGTCCACTCACTCCAAATAGTTTTTCTGATTGTAGATCAAATGTAAACACCTTTTTCATTCCTCGTTTCCTTTAAAAGATACACATATAGTTTGGCTAGCAAATTGAAATTTAATTCAATATGATACAGTTTATCCATTATTTCTATATGAGAAAGATAAATTTTATTCTGAAACGTCAGTATATCACTACCCTAATTTTTGTTTTTTTGTGTAGGAATAGCGTTTAATTGAAAAAAATACGTACATACTATTGCCTGTGGAGGTGAGAGACATGACTGTATCTGCACAGGTAAAACAAGCAATTGCCAGCCTGAAAAGTGCACAGGCCAGCTTAGAGACATTCGCTTTAAGCACACAAAACCAACAAGCAAAGCAGCTATTCACACAAAATGCGCAGCAAACGCAAATGATTATTGATTCTTTAGAACCTCGTGTTCAGCAATTGGAACAGGAAGAACCCCAGTACAAAGGATTTTAAGCATGAAGGCTGTAAGGTGGGTATGTTGTACTCACCTTACTTTAATAATGAGGTGAATAATATGATTACCATGTTACTCCTGTTTTCTTTCATTCAACTTGTTTATGAGATAGAGGTCAGAGTGCTTCGGTCCAGGATCATAAGCCCGTATGGTTTGAATAATTACGGCTTCAACTTTGGAGCCTACACCACACCATGTTATTGAAAACAGTAAGGATCATGTTATTCACACTAAAAAACCAAAAAGCTTGAATTCACTACAAAAAATCGCACTTATTTTATCATTAATAAGAATGTGTATTCCTACTGGTTTATATTAAGCATAGAGTTTGACGTAGAGCTTAATTTTGACAACTTGATTTGTATTAAATAAACATATTCATTACATTTGTTTTATGATTACAACGATAGGAGAGATATAATTTATTATGATGATCTACTTTCTTAAAGTTCTAGTTGTATTCACTCTATCTATCGTATTAATTCGTATTATGGGAAAAGCTACACTCTCCCAAGTTACACCTCATGATTTAATGGCTATTGTTTTTATCGTTTCCATAGGAATACAGCCTATACTAACCGAAGATTGGAAAAAAGCACTTGGCGGCATGATACTTGTAACTATTATTCATCTTACTGTTGGTCGTCTTTCACTATTTAAACGATTTAATCAAATGATTATTGGACAACCCACTATATTGATTAAACATGGGAAAATCATTAAAGAAAACATGAAACAAAGTCGATATTCTCTAGTGGAACTACTTTCTACATTGAGAGCGGCAGGATATCCTAATATACAAGATATTGACCATGCTATTCTTGAGCCCATAGGAACGATTAGTGTAATTCCGAAGCCAGAGAGAAATTTCGTTACACCAAAAGATTTAGGTTTACAAATAAATTATCAAGGTCTTCCTGCTGCTGTCATTCTTGAAGGAAAAATTCAAGAGCAAAATCTTAAATTAATCGGCAAAAATAAACAGTGGCTCATCGATCAACTACGTAAGCAGAAAGCAGATAATATTAAAGAAATTTTTTATGCTACGGTTATTGATAATAGTGAAACAATCTATGTTGATAATGGATATGGCATAAATGATAACGAGTAGGTAGTGTCTAGGAGAAGCACTGTATATTCATAAAGCTGATATGAAGAAATCCCTTTTTTATTTACAATTTTGGACTAATAACTAAGGCATATGTGAGTAAATACATAAGTTATATTGTCTTAATTCATCTGGTAAATAAATGGGTGAATATCTAGGTTCGGAGTGTTTGCAGGCGCATATCATGTAACTGTATCAAAAAAGACGAGGAGGAAACTACATGTATCATACAGATATGTATGGTTCACCGACTTACATGAATGAATACACACATCCTATACAATGGTATACATCATGTCGACAGTATCTTCACCGTTATGTACGAATAACTACAAAAGACGGAAATGTTTATGATGGATTTATTGCAGACGTAAATCCCGAGAATGTTACTCTTGCTATTCCCACGTGTGAAGCAGAGGGAGCAGACGATCGCCAGTTTGGTTTTGGTCGCCGTCGTTTTAGACGCTTAGCTCTTCCCTTATTTCTATTGTCTTCATTATTTTTGCTTCCCTTTTTTGGTGGAGGATTTCCCTATTGGTATTGATGATTGCTTAATGGTTTCTTTGATGTGGAGGAAAGAAAAAACAAAGCAAATGATAAAAAAAGCCGTTCGTTCTGATTCGAAGCGGCTTTTTGCTCTACATAGGAATAGCGACAAGGTTTTAACTTAATTTTCCGGTAGTCTTTGATAGGTTATGTTTTTTTATTCGTATTACAAAGTAAGTACCAATTAAAAGTAGCAAGGAGGGTAGCGCTCTTGAAAATAACAGAAGAAAATGCTGTACAACAAATCAAGAACCGTAATGAGAAGGCAATTGCTTTCATTATTCAAACGTATGGAAGCTTACTTACTGCCATCATCAAACGGCATGTGCATTATAATGAGCATAACGAAAAAATCGGACCTTCCATTCCAATTAAATAAATTTATAGAATCCGCTAAACATCTAAATTTAGCGGGGTTTTGTTATATTTTGAATTTTTTACCTTCTTAAACCTAATAATTCACCTGTTAAAATTTAGCACATTGAATGGTGCTGTTCAAAAAATAACGCCGTATACTGAAAAATAAAAGCGTATATGGAATATAAGAAGGCTGTTGAGAAGACCTCAACAGCTTTTTTAGTTAAACACATATTTCTTTGCATTACATGCAGAAAAAATGGTAAGAAATAAGTTTTGGGTTTAGAAGTTAGGTTTTTATCCAAAAATAGAACAAAGAAAGTTGAACGCTAAAAGGAGAAAATATGATTATTTTCATTGTGAATCCCGTTTCAGCAAATGGACGAGGGAAAAAAATATGGTCACAATTAGAACCTGTTTTGAAGGAAAGACAGCTTGCCTATACTGTTCATTTCACAACAGGCCCTAAGCATGCAACGTTTCTTGCAAAAGAAATACGAAAAGTATCAAAAGTAGAAGCGGTTATTGTTGTGGGAGGGGATGGTACATTGCATGAGGTGGCTCAGGGGCTAATTGGGACTGCTATTCCTCTTGGTTGTATTCCGGCAGGTTCAGGAAATGACTTCGCACGGGCTTTACATATTTCAACAAACAGTATAAAAGCTTTGGAAATGCTCCTTTCCTCTAAGCCGTATAAGATAGATGTTGCCGAAATTAACAATAGTTTCTTTGTTAATGGATCTGGTATTGGATTTGATGGTGCAGTAGCAAGAATGACGAATGGGTCAAAGATTAAATGTTGGCTAAACCGCATGAAATTAGGCAGGCTTGCCTACGTAATTATTGCGCTCAGGTTGCTGTGCACTTTTCGTCCAATGCCTCTTACCCTTACCATTGATGGGAGACGTTATTTTTATGACAATATATGGTTAATCGCTGTATCAAACATTCCGTTTTATGGAGGAGGTATGAGCGTTTGCCCTGATGCGATATATGATGACGGACTACTTGATTTGTGTATCGTGAGCAATATCAACCGGTTTCATTTTTTACGAAGTTTGATTAAAGTCTTCAAGGGAAAGCATACATCTGAACCAGGAATAATCATGATGCGCGGGAGAAAAATATCTATTCAATCCAAAAAAACGTTACCTATTCATATGGATGGGGAATACTACCAATCAAACTGTGCTACCATTAACGTCCAAAGGCGAGCGCTCAGCGTTCTGCATGCGCCTTTCATTAATAAATCTTGTTAAATAAAGTAAAGGGTAAGATGAGATGAAAAAGATAATTTTACTTCTTGTTGATTCGTTAATGCCAAGCATACTAGAAGATTGTATGCGACAGAAAACGGTTCCAGCGCTTCAGTTTTTAAAGGATCGGGGAAGATATTGGTCTAATTGTGTTACTGTTTTCCCAACCATGACGGCTTCTGTTGATAGTTCATTATTAACGGGTGTTTATCCTGACGTTCATCGGGTTCCCGGACTTGTCTGGTATAACCCTGAAGAAAAAGCAATCATAAATTACCTTAACGGATGGAAGTGCGTCAGAAAGCTGGGGCTTTCTGCTTGTGCGCAAAACGTTCTTTATAACTTAAATGAAAAACATCTAAGTAAGGAGATTACAACGCTGTTTGAAGAATTGGAATGCAGAGGGAAAACATCAGCCTCCATCAATACGATTATTCATCGAGGAAACAAAAAGCATCGTGTTCAGCTTCCCTTTTTAATGAATCTGGCAACTGGGTTTCGCCTCCATGGCGATATCTCTGGCCCGGATGTATTGACACTGGGGGCTATGGTTCAAACGAATGTAAAACAGAGAATTCCTTCCGTTATACAAGGATGTAGACGCCGATACGGAATTAACGACAAATATGCCGTACATGTAGCAAAACAGCTTATCCAATCTAATTCTCAACCGGACTTTATGCTCGTATATCTTCCGGATAATGACCATGAAATACATATAAAAGGTCCCATTCATGCGGAGGAATCTTTGATCCGAGTAGACCAGCACATACAGGAAATTTTAAACGTTTTCGATTCCTGGGATGATGCATTAAATCAATGTGTGTTTATTGTAACCAGTGATCATGGGCAGACACATATTGGAAAAGAAGAAGAGTTCAATATCGATCTTGATAAGCTGCTGGAATCATTTCGTGTCCTTCAACTGGGAGAGGATGTAAACGATCATGATCTTGTAGTTTGTAATAATGAACGAATGGCTTATATATATCCGTTAAAACCGGATAAGCAACCACAAATTTTGCGACACCTGCTGTCAGAGGCGCGAATGGACCTCATTGCCTGGAAGGAAGATAGAGGTGTTTCGGTGAGAGAGGGAGGATCAGGTAGAGCGGTTTATTTTGAACCAGGCGGATCAAATATAGATATCTACGGGACAACATGGAACATTACCGGAGAATGGGCTACATTGGATGTAAAGTTTAATGAAGGTATTTTACATTACGGGGATTATCCGGACGTGCTTTCCAGGTTATACGGAGCGCTGTATTCTCAAGACATTCCTGTAATTGTTGTTACCGCTCGCCCAAGATATGAATTTAAAAGCCGACTTTATCCCGTTCATTTAAACGGTGGGAGCCACGGTTCTTTGCATAAGTATGATTCAACGATTCCTCTTATTATAACTGGAACAGAACATCGCATAAATGAACCGCCTCGGTTAATCGATTTAAAGTCCTTTATTATCAACATTTTTGAAAACTTTTCAAAATAATAGCTGCCGGTATAGAAGTAATGATTGTATAAGGTATACCAATAATTCCATTAAAAACGACAAATAAAAAAATAAATAATGAACAAAATGTAAAAGTCAACATTACTTATTCTTACGTACAAAAGGGAGGATTAAATGGAGAATCGAGTTTTTTATATTGCCCTGGGAGATTCTCTCACTGCGGGAGTGGGAGCTTCTACACATGCTCGGTCATTTACGGCCAATTTTTTTCAAGCTATAAAACAAACGAAAGAATGTCAGTACATGAATTTTGGCAAATCAGGGCGTAGCAGCGGGGAATTGCTTCAATTTCTTATCGATTCCAAAATACGCGATTTATTAAAGAGAGCAACTCATATTACGATTACAACAGGCGGAATCGATATGATTCGTGCTTATTCGAATAACGTTAACTTTTTGGAATACGTTCGTACAGTTCAAACGTTAAAGCAAAATTTGAGACACATATTATGCAATATAACTGAAACTAATCCAAACACTCAAGTATTCTTAATGGGTCTTTATAATCCTGGTCCTCTGGACCACAAATTATATGAGTTAGCCAATAATTTGATTCGAAGGATAAACAAGTTATATGAAGAAACGGCAAAACAATTTGGTATTCATACCATTGATCCTATGGATTCTTTTTTAAACAAACCACACCTATTGGCAGATGAAGTTCATCCCAATGATTTAGGCTATAGGGTCATAACCGATTTGTTTCTAAATAAACAAAGCCGTTCGACCCATATAAGAGCTGTAGGTCAGAACGGCAAAGGCGTTATGCCATGGGAATTTGAGGAATAATCCGGCCTTCAATACGTTCGAAGATATCATCAAGGTCGTAGCCGGTAATGGTAAGTCCGTGGTTTTTAAGGCCGATGATAGCTCTCGATGGATTGTCCTCTTGCCTTATTAATTCTGCTACTGTCTGAGCCAGTTCAAGCGTGCCGCAGGGATAGTTAATTTCTGTAGCGGTAACTCTTTCCATCCAAGCATGAATATGGACAATTGCACCGATAGAAGGGTGTTCTTTATATACTATCCAATGCTCGATAGCATCTACGGAAGCTCGACGAGGGGTGATAGTAGGAGGTATGCTAAGGAGCATCGTATTTCTTTCCGCATCATACCCTTTAATCAGAAGTATGTCTTCTCCAATCGTTTTTAAATCTGCTTTGTTAACGCCACTGGCGCTCATCCAGAAACTCTCTTTATCATGGCGGCAGCTTACATTTCCATAACTTAATCCGCCGATACCATATAGTTTTTTTACGTGCTGTAAATCGCGGGGGCTCAAATATTCCTCCATAGGAAAAGGGGCTGGCAGTAAATTCATTTTATCCAGTTTTTGACCAGCTATATACATATCTCTTGTTCTCTCATCGCCATTCCATAGTTTGTAAGGGAGGTCTTGGTGGAACTCATTATCGATTACCAACTGGGAAGAAGCTAGTGGTTCTAACCGTTTATAGACAAGCATAAAAAATTCTTGTTCATTTCCCAACTGATATTCAATTTTATAGCATCCTTGTTCAAGCGTGATGAAGTAAACGTTTGTGTTCTCTGTTTCGTGAGAGATATAGATAAGATGATTAGACAGAGAGCGTATGAGGAAAGGATAGGCTGCTTTTAATATGTTTTCGGGCTTCTCATGGGTTTCGAGTATGGAAACAACAAAAGTAGATTGTGCCTTTCGTCGAAACGGGCGAGGTTTTTCATGGCTGATAAAGTTAAATACTAATCGAAAATTCTCGTTTGTTTCCTCACAAAATAGATAACCATTGGCTGAAAAAATGTTTTTTAATCCTTTTGCAAACCACTGAAGAAAATCACTGTGTAAGGGATGATGAATCGTGAATTTGTGCATAAAATTCACACCTTCCTTTGCCTCGTAACGTTTTTTAGTGTTCAAAGACCACTTTCACAACGGCTTCTTGACCTTTATTACTGGCGGTAGCAATCGCTCGTTTATATTGCTCAAGAGGAAAACGATGAGTAATAAGAGGCGATAGATCAATTTTTCCCTTGGCCATCAATTCGATAGCAATGTCATATGTCCTCGTTTTTTTTCCTTCATACTTCTCCGTGCTATAAGCAAAGCTGCCCTTGACCGTTAATTCATTTAACCAAACCGTTGTCCAATCAATCTTATTAAGTATACCTGCCAGTCCAAGTAAAATGACTTTTCCGCCACTTTTAGTAAGGCGAAGTGCATCATGAATGCTGGATTCTTTCCCGACACACTCAAAGGTTATATCAGCCCCTCCTTGTGCAATCGATGAGCCAAAAATGGGAGTAAGCAGTTTTGCGTGAAGAGAAGAAGCTGCTTTAGGAAAATAGCGATTTTTAGATGTAAGACGAATAACTTCATCTGCTCCATAGTGAGAGGCTAATTCAGCCTGGTAATCATGCTTAGCCAATACAATGATGCGACATGAGATACCTAATGCTCGGATAGCTGCTATTATACAGAGGCCGATAACGCCAGCACCAATAATGAATACGGTGTCATGATTTTTCGGAGGGTTACGGAGGACGCTATGTAAAGCGCAGCTAAAGGGTTCCACCATTACCCCGTTTATGTCATTTATTTCAGGGGGGAGCTTGAATACCTGACTTTGATGTGCAACGAGATATGGGCTCCAGCTTCCTCCCGTATCATGACATGTGCCGACCAAAAGTCCAGGAGAAACGTGGCCGTCTGTCATATGCTCACAAAGACTAAAATCTCCGTGTTGACAAGCTGAGCAAGGGCGGGAAATCCCTCTCGTTTCACATGATAAGACTGGGTCAATAACCACGCGGTCTCCGGGAATTACATGTTTCACTTCGCTTCCCACTTCTGTTATTATGCCTACAAGCTCGTGTCCTAGAGTAAAGGGAAAAGAAGTGAATGGAGAGAGTGCCGGACTGTCACGAAGAAAAATAAGGTTGATGTCACTGCCACAAATCCCGCCGTATTTTACCTTAATTTTTACCCATTCATTGTTGGGAAGTGCTGGCTCAGGTATATCACCATAATGAAGACAGGATAGCTGGGAGTTCCAGTGAAGAGAAGGAAGAAACTTACCGACTGTCTTACAGAGAACGTATCGTAGAAAGCTATAATTAAACTGTACGGCTTTCAAGCACAACCACCTGCTTTATTAAGGTTTACATTTTCATTGTGTCAATCTAACTTTATGTATTGAATATATGGTTTATGCGGATTTGTCCTTAATCAATTAATTAAGGGATATTTTGAACAATAGGAGGGCATTCTAATTTATAGGCATTATTTATAGTTAATTATCAAAGGATGATATGCACTGAAGTAGAGAGGTGTATGAATGAGTAAAAAAATTCTTATCTTATCAGAGGAGATTGGCGCTGGTCACACGAAAGCTGCTGAAGGATTGATGCAAGGCATTCTTTATTTGGCTCCTTCAATGCATATAAAAATTGTAGAAGTGGGGAAAAAGCTTCATCCATTAACAACGATGCTTTTATTTCAAATTTATCTCAAAATGATATTTGTTTTTCCTTTTTTATGGAGAAAGATGTATCGATATAAGCAAAACGTGCCATTGTCACTGCGGAGGAAATTTATTATTTACCACCTTTTTCATAGACGAATTAAAATGTTAGTTGAACTGGAATGCCCAGACCTTGTCGTCTGTACTCATCCATTTATTTGTTCATCCATCTCACGATTAAAACGAAGGGGCTATACATGGATTCTCTGTACAGTGATTACAGATTTTCACGTTCATGGAAACTGGGTTCACCCTGAAGTAGATGTATATTTAGTATCGAGTAAGAAAGTGCAAGAACAACTATTACAAATGGGAATTCCGGAATGCCGAATTATAATTACAGGGTTGCCAATCCGTGAACGCTTTTGGATCAAGCATGAAAAACAGGATATACGTCAAAAATTACAATTGAAAAATATTCCTACCGTATTAATTATAGGGGGAGGTTTAGGGTTAGGCGGAATTAGAGAAGTTGCTCATTCTCTTTTAAAGTGGAAGGAAGAGGCGCAAGTTATTATATGTATAGGAAGTAACAAAATATTAAAAAAACGTTTAATACGAGACAAGCGATTTAATCATCCAAACATTCGCATTTTAGATTTTGTCGAAAATATTGATGAGTGGATGGATGCTTCTGATTTGTTAATTACAAAGCCAGGTGGACTTACTTGCTTTGAAGCATTATTTAAAGGCATCCCTTTGCTTTTATATCGTCCTATCCCTGGCCATGAAGAAAGTAATTCCGATTGTTTGATTGAGCATTGCTTAGCTATAAAAGCGAATAATCAACGGGAAGTAAATGATTGGATGAAAAAATTGCTCTTTTCCCCTGAAGGTATGAAAACTTTACAGCAGCAGGTCGAGCAATTTAGGCAAACAATCAATCCGCTTGCAAGTGCTGAATTTATTGTTAAGCAACTGATGTTATAAATACAATGCAAGTTCATTTTTGCAGTTCATATCATTTACCTTCATTTGTTAAGCTTTTAATTTGATTCATTATCATTTGTGCAACTGTAAAATAATTTGTGATAGTGTAATCAGATAAAAAAATCGGTTTTCCAATAATAACCTTTATTGTTCTTAAGCGTCCTTTCTTTGCAAGTACAAAAGCGATGGGAAGAACAGGAGCGCCTGTTTTCATTGCAAAAAAAGCGACTCCTTTTTTCGGTTGAACAGTTTGTCTGTTTTTACAGCGCGTGCCTTCTGGAAATATAGCAAAAGCGTTGCCACTTCTTATAACCCGTAAAGAGTGACGAACAGGCTTAATTACAATTCCGCTATATCGATCAACAGGGATAGCGTATAGCTGAGAGAAAAGCCAGTGGGAGAAACGGTTTGAAAATAGTTCTTTCTTTGCTAAGAAATGAATTTTTCTTTTTATCACACTGGCAAGAACGATAGGATCATAGGCACTTATGTGATTGGCTGCAATAATTACAGGCCCATCTTTCGGCACATGTTCTATGCCCGTAATTTCAATTCGAAAAAGAAAATGAAGAAACGGTTTTGCAATAAATCTTAAACATGTATAAATCATGTATTTCCACCTTTTTGAAAGCTATACTGCTTTTTCTTTAATGTCGCATAGGGATATGGCAAGACATAAATTTCTTACTTTGTTTTTGCTTTTTCAAATATAGAAATGACTTTAAAAAAAACTTTGCAGAGGAATGAAAGTGCAAGAATTATCATCACGCTGATTTTTGAAGACGCTATATCAGGTAAGAGGTTATCACGTAACTTTACGAAGAAACTACGCATGATTATTCACATCCAAAAATTAATAAATTGCTGTGTTTTTGTATCTCTCTAAATTATGTATATAGCCCTGTTGAAGTAAGGAGTAATATTAGCTATAAAAAGTAATATTTATATAGAATAAATATTTCTGCTGATTTTTATATTTCAAGTCTTTACCTATTACCAATTCTACAAACGTTGTAACAAAAAAAGATTTCATTATTATTTACTTTTTTCACAAGCTTAGTCACCTTTATTTGTTCCTAAAAGCTTTCCTAATTGCTGATTAAGTTCAGATAACTTCTTCGGTCTCCTTTCTTACTTTCCCTGTTATGGTCGAGGGAGTACTCTAGTGGGGCAAGCCGTTGGCAAGAAGGAATTATGAAGACCTGCCTTTAACCTGCGTACTTGACATGAAGCCTCTACGGGCGTGATGTATGCATGAAAAGCTGATCTCATTCGGAAGGGTAGTTTATCATGCCCGTTGCTTCATATAAAGCTCTTTGGGTTAGTAGAAAAATCAAGGCTTGACGACCTCGTTCATATCAGCTTGATAGGCATGGAGAAAGTTGACTTTCGTATAATTTATGGGTAATACGAAAACCTATACGATATGGAAAACAAATTGAAAAACGGGGAGATTTATAGCCATGCTAATTTTCCAAAACTGACGGACACCGAGTTTCACGATCAAATCATAAAGGCGGATAAGTTAATCAGCCAATTTGCAGGATATACCCCAAATATTGTTAGGCCTCCTTATGGTAAGGTTAACGAAGGACAAATTCAATGGTTAGCGAGTCAACACAAAAAATTGTGAACTGAAATGTGGATTCCTTGGATTGGAAAGGATTAAGTGCTGAACAGGTAACGATTCCTGAATTATTGGACTTACCCGTAGGTAAATAATCATTAGGTTAAGCATAATCAGATGCTGAGAAAATTAGCGTAAATTTTTAATTAGGAAGGACTTACACCGGGTGATACATAAGTATGTTTCCATCTTGTTGCTGTTTAGTTTATCCATTTCCACTTACCCGACCATTTCCTTATCTAAAAACGAGAACAATTCTAATCAGCAGGCATTGCAAGCATTTTTAACCTTTGAAAAACAGATCTACGATTTGCTCGACACTGCTATGGGATCATTAAATGAACTGGGCGAAAAACCAGGTATGAAAAACTTATATAAAAATGTCTGGTCGGCAAAGCAAAAATTTTTCGATACCTCCTTAGCATTCACCAAACTAAAGATACCTCCTACGTTACCAGACGATATAAAGGCATCGTTAAAAGACATCAAGGATAGCTTCTCTACAGGGTTTGATGCATTAGGGGCAAGCATGGGCTATTTTCTACAATATATAGATAATGGAAATCCTATACTGTTTGATAGGTTCGTTGAAAAACGTGAGGAAGGAGTGGCCTTCATTGATGGTGGGCTAACATCGTTAGCCTCGGTAAAAATGCAGTTAAGTTCTATAGAATTTAAACTGAAACCTAATACGTGGATAGTAGGAAAGAGATATCTTAATGAATTACAAAACATTACTCCTTCCGGAAACCGGTCAATTCAGAGCCAAAGCGAAGGAAATTAAAGCGAAAAAAAGTCTAATTGAAGTTCTGGTGCATCGCAATTAAGCTAAATTTTTTCAGTAGATCCAAAACGATAAACCCTACAGTTATGTCTGCTTTCTTGGCTCTGAATGAATATATACTTGACCCCTTAGGTACCGTACTCTAACCGGATTTTCACACCTGCAGTGTCGCTACTAAAGTCATCTGGAAGCTAAAAGGTTGTCGAATTCAATACGCGAATGCGCTGAAAACAAGAATATGGGATGTTTTAAATTATAAGACACGAGTGAACGTAATAAAAATTATGAAGAAGGAAATCACCAGAATTGAATCCGATTGAAAAAGTATGGGCGTGAATAGGGTGTGCATAGTGTTAAAACATTAGCTCAGTTCTATATAAGTAATAAATTACACTTGATATTTTGACAGGGTAGCGTGGTTGGAAGTAGGCGATTCAGAAAAAGAAGAGGGTGGATGCGCCCTGCGCTCCAGCAGAAGAAAGACAAATGTGTCTTTTTCCGACCGCTCCCGCACGCCGCCCTTCCTTCTTTTCTATCCATCTATGGATAATCAACACCCTTGATAATTTATAATAAAGTTTGGATAAAAACGGCTTGTGATTATCAAATTAATCAACAAGCCGTTTTTTATTTACCAATTAATGTACTCTAAAATTAAAATCTATAGAAGGTTTTCACAAGAAAGCTCTAAATATCATCAAGTAAATCTCTATAGTACTGTCTTAATTTTTCTTTTAAAATGATAGGCTCTATTATTTTTATGGATCTTCCAAAGCCAGCAAGATATTTAATGATGAAATCAACTTCGTTTGGCTCATACCAACCAATAATATATGTATTTTCTGTCTCATGGATTAACTTCATTGAGGGGTAATGTTCCTGTTGAAATTGCTCTACCCCTGCTGGACTAATTAGACATTTAAATTGAACTGCTTGTTCAGATGGTTTCCAAATTGAATGAGCATTTTGTATGGTAATTTCATTTAACTCCTCTAATGGCTGGATATTCGTTAATTCAGCTGATGTTATACGATCACAACGGAAAACACGGTAAGCCTTTTTATGCATATCATAAGCCTGACAATACCAATAGCCTTTCATTGAGTAAATAGAGATTGGTTGAATATTACGAGTGCTCTTTTGGTGAGCTTTTTGATAATCTATTTTTAATATTATATTTTTAACAGATGCCATTAATAAAATTTCTAAATGTGTACTATCTCTGATTTGCTCTGTATGTCGAAAGGATACTCGATTTTGCATTCTTTCTATATCTTGTCTTTGGCTTTCCGATAATTCGTTTATAAATTTTTCATGTATCGAACGAAAAGATACTTGAAAAGGTAAATTTGAAAAACTTCGAAGTGCTTGCATTGCAAAATAAAGCGCATAAATTTCTTGACTGTTAAAAGAAATGGGGGGGAGTGGCATTTGATTAAGTAAACGATATCCCCCATAGCGGCCATATTCTGCATAAATTGGCGCACCCATTTCCTCTAATGAAGCTATGTCTCTTAATGCCGTTCTTTTTGAAATTTGAAACTCATGCATTAAATCTTGAAGTGTAAAATGTTGTTTTTGATTGATGAAGCGTAGCATTTGATTGATACGTTCTGATTTTTTCATAAAAATACCTCTTAATGGTGCCTTAATTTGTCACCTTTATTGACTATACTTGAAAGTGTAATCAATACTAATGAAGGAGGCAACAAAATGAATTTTGAAGTCATCCCGTTTTTATCTTTGAATGGGAATGCTGCGGCAGCAATTACATTTTATGAAAAATATTTAGGTGCTAAAGTTCTCTTTAAGAAAAATTATAAAGAAATGAAGGAAATGAATTCTAATTTTAGTTATGAAGAGGGCCAAGATGAATATATTACACATTCTGTTTTGGAAATAGGCGCTAATAAACTAATGATTGCGGAGGAAGAAATGGACACTTCGCAACCTTGGCAATTAGGTAATAGCTCTTCATTGTGTATTCAATCTAAAGATAAAAGTGTGATTCATAATCTTTATGAATCTCTTGTTCAACATGAGAAGGTTACTGTTTTAATGCCATTTGCAGAAAATGCATTTAGTCCCGGATATGCGATTATACGAGATCCGTTTGGAATCGTTATCCAGCTTTGTGTAACTGTACATGATTTTTAAATGGTTTGAGCTAATATTACATTTATTTTAGCTAAGAAACGTGTTTTTTATAGTTGAATAAGCTACAATGAAAATGGTCAAACTTTTTTATAAAACACTACGGCACGAAATATTTTTAGGGCCTATTTTGATCAATCTGTTTTTTTAAAAGCAGGAGTATTCCGAATGACTCTGTATGGAAAAGCAAACTTAAATATGTAAATTAAACCTCGTTGATATTCAACGAGGTTTTTGCTTTTATTAGAGGCTGTGGTGATGGACTAGAGCAGGAACCCTGTCACTACTCCTATAGGCGATTATCCAAACTTGATAATAATTGAATTTTGTTCAGCGAAAGGGAGGTTAGTTAAATAATGAACATCAGAAAAAACCTTCTTGTTTTAAGAGAGGTCACGCAATATGCATAAGATTTTGTATTTCTTGAATTAGCCAAGATACTGTTTTAGTATTTCTAACCCCATTTTCAACTCATCTAATGAGTTTGTAGAAGAAAGTGCAATACGCAAATACTTATTAGGTGTGGTCTGCCCGCTGAGAAAACGATCAGAATGAAAAACTCGAATACCGCGCATCTTCAAATCTGTTTCCAACTGTACGGCATCATGATGCTCTTGAATAGAAAGCCAACGATAAAAACTAAGAGGATGTCCAACAGGCTTACTGACAGGAAAATATTCTGTATAAATATCATTTGCAGACTGTGCAAGCTGTTTCTTTTGGGAAACAATTTCATGAGCCCTGCCTGATAAAATAAGCTCCGTGATAACCTCTGCATCTAAAGAGGACGTTTTTACATTGACGTTAAAAATGCTCTGTAAAATATTCTTGCGTAAGGCATCCCCATAGACCATATAGGCGACTCTTAATCCAGAGCATATAGACTTAGAGGTGCCGCAAATATATACGCTCTGTTCTGGAAGTAAATTGAACATTGGCTGCTGATAATCGGAGATCATACCTGCTGTCAGAAATGCATGGATATCATCCTCGATCAAAATTAAATGATGCTTGCGAATGACCATCGCTAATTCATGCTTTCGAAAATCTGAAATCATAACGGTGGTAGGATTACAGCAAGAGGGCATCAGAAAAATGCCATGAATTTTTGTTTGGCAACACTGCTTTTCAAGTTCGTTTGGCAGCATTCCAAACTGATCGCTGGGAATGGGCACTAACTGAATATTGAGCATTTTTGCCAACTCGATAAAGTTTGAATACGTGTATAGGTCGGTTGCAATGCGATTACCGGGCTCAAACAACGCAGTCAATGCAATTGCCAACGCGTTTTGAGCGCCGGAAACAATCGCTATATGCTCCTGGTCTACGTGAATACCGAAAGAGTCCATCCAGTTTAACCCTGCCGTTTTTTGATGTGGAATACCAGTCGGATCATTGTAATTTAGTAGCTTCTCCAAGTACCTTTTATCTGCAACCTTTTGAATAATCTCTGCTACAATACCATTGGTTTGCTCAAAAGAGGCTACAAAACCAAGATCAATACAGTCTGTGATTTTATCTGTGGAAATGGTAATGGAACGCGCAGCATTAGGAGCGACAAAGGTTCCGCTTCCGGTGACTGCATAAATCAAACCCTTGAACTCGCATAGTTTGTAGGCGCGGGTAATCGTGGTAAAGTTTAAGTCAAGAAAATCTGCCAATTCTCGTTGCGGTGGTAATTTTGTTCCCGGTGCTAAAAAGCCGTTTATAATATCCTGTTCAAGTAGTGACGCAATAGAGTAATAAAAAGGACGCTTTAATGCTTTCTTATCAGGTTTCCAAGACATCGGATAATTATCAAATGAATTTACTGGCATATCACACCTCTTATACCGTATTCCATACAATCATATCATTTATTGTATGGAATTTGCGACGGCTCTAAAAGAGTCCGTTTGATATAAGGGTATAACACATCTCCCCCCTATTTTGTCATCAAAATAGGGGGAGTTTATTTCTGCCAAGGAAAATTGTAATGCATACAATTATCTTATTCATTGTATGGATTTCGTGTGTTACATTTGTATGGAATAAAGTTAGCAATTGAGGATGTGAATCATATGAAAAAAAGAAATGAAATATGGATTGCATTTCGTTCGGCTTTTCCATATACAGTCCCTATTTTTGCAGGCTTTGTATTTTTGGGAATCGCTTATGGAATCTATATGAATTCATTAGGTTTCAGCGCAATTTACCCAATCATGATGAGTCTAACAATATTTGCAGGATCAATGGAGTTTGTGGCAGCTAATTTATTGCTTGTTGCGTTTAATCCGATTAACGCCCTTTTTCTAACTTTAATGGTAAACGCACGACATTTGTTTTATGGCATTTCCATGCTGGATAAGTATAAGGAAACCGGGAAGAAAAAGTTTTATCTGATTTATGGGCTGTGCGATGAGTCTTTTTCTATCAATTGTACCATTGATGCTCCAATGAATGTGGACAAGGGCTGGTTTATGTTCTTCGTGACACTGCTTAATCATTCTTATTGGGTCATCGGAGCAGCGATTGGCGGTATTTTTGGATCTCTTGTGCAGTTCAACACAGAAGGGCTTGATTTTGTTATGACGGCTCTCTTTGTTGTAATCTTCATTGAACAGTGGATGAAAGAGAAAAAGCACCATAGTGCTCTCGTAGGGCTTGGACTTTCAACTGTCAGCCTTATTATTTTTGGCGGAAACAACTTCATTATCCCTGCTATGCTTGCGATTCTGGGGATACTTACCGTTCTTAGAAAACCATTGGAGAAAGTTGAGGTTACTGTATGACTATGAGTTTAACGCAGCAAATTATCACAATTGCTATGGTTGTGTTAGGCACGATGCTTACAAGGTTTCTCCCATTCGCCGTTTTTCCACCGGGTAAACCCACACCGAAGTATGTTCAGTATCTGGGCAAAGTACTACCCTCGGCGGTGTTAGGACTTTTGGTCATTTATTGTTTTAAGGATGTGAGTTTTCTATCCGGCAATCACGGCATCCCTGAACTTATTGGGGTGGCGGTGGTTGCACTGCTTCACTTTTGGAAGAAAAAGATGCTCCTCTCCATGGCAGGGGGAACAAGTGTCTACATGATTTTAGTGCAATTGGTTTTTTAATTACATTAATTAGCGCGTCTATCTCCCAACACTATTCTTTATACCAAAGGTGTTAGTTGTAAAATATTCAAAAAATCAAAGGGAGAGTCAATAGTGAAGAAGAAAATTGATGAGTTTAAAATTTATGAAAAACACTACGAACAAATTTTAAAACAAGTAAAAAGCGATCCGTATGCTGAGTCATTAGGAATTCAGTTAACAAAATTTGAGGCTGGTTTTGCAGAAGCAATGCTAGAAGTACAAAAACATATGGTAAATGCATATGGGACTGTTCATGGGGCAGTTATTTACGCTTTAGCAGATCATGCTTTTTCGGTAGCCTGTAATGCATATGGTAAAACATCTCTAGGAGTATCTACAACAATACAGTTTATGGAGTCAGCTAAACCTGGAGACAAGTTAGTCGCTCGGGCAACAGAAGTTAAACGAAACTATCGTACAGGATTTTATCGGATCGACATCTTACATGGGCAAAATCTAATAGCAACCATGGAGGCCGTGTCTTACCGCAAGGATCATTACTTTATTGAACTTGATGAACAAGTTTAAGAGTATCGTAATTGTTGAGCTAACAAAAATTATAGCGTAATAAACAAAAGACGGTTTTTCTTACCTTAGTGAACTGTAACCCGAATAATGGATACTTAAAAAAAGTCCGTTATTCGGGTTTTTTGTATGGGGAAATCAATGAATACGAGTGAGGTAGAGAAACAAGAGTAAAATCATCTTCAGTGCCTTCCAAATCAAACAAGTAGAGACAAATCCTAATGTGAGTAAGGTTTCTGAATGAAGGGCTCCGAAAGGCTGTTGAGGGCTAATGTCCTCTGCGCCAAAGTATGATATATTTCAAGCTATAGCTGATCCTACACGGCGAAAGCTACTTAGATTGCTTGCCGAAAAAGAAATGCCCATTACCGAAATAAGCAGTCACTTTCCTATGAGCCGTACAGCTGTTTCCAAACATTTGCGTATTCTCTCGGAAGCGGAACTTGTCAGTGGGCGGAAGGTAGGGAAAAGCAGTATAGGCTACATCCAGAACCTCTGCTCGAATTGAAGCAGTGGCTTTCCTTTTACGAACAATTCTGGGACAACAAGCTCGCTATGCTTAAACATTATGTAGAGGATAAGGAAATAAGCGATTTGAAACTTGCGGTATCGAAGCTCGACAGACAAGAACCGAAGGATATTGAAGCTTATATAGACGGTAAAGATACGTTTGTTAAAAAACTGGAAAGAATAGCACTACATTGGTATATGAATAACTAGCTACCAATGTAAAAACCCGAAGGGAAAGTGACTTTCTCTCCGGGTTTTATTAACAATCATACTGGCTTGATGCTACTGTCTTAAAGTTTTAGGCGTTCTTAGCACCGTAATTTTCAGATAGTTCAACCTGTATTGTTTTTGGTTTTTTCAAAGAAAAAGCCATTCCGCTAAAAATAAGAACAATTCCTAAAATTTGTATAAAAGTAGGGCGGAAGCCTGTAAATAGCGTATCTAATAATATAGCAACACCTGGGTCAAGGAATACTAATGCAGAAATGATTTTTGTAGGTAAGTAGCGCAAACTATCAAAAAACAAGTAATATACCAATCCTGTATGCACTAATCCTGTTGCAGTAATGGCAATCCAATTGTTCTGGGTAAGGCCAGTAAATGAGTCAAAATCGACAAACGGTATTAAAATAATAATACCTAAAAATGTTTGTAAGAATGTCATCGCATAAGCACTTGTGTGTTTAATTCCTTTACCTAGTAAAGTAGTAAAAGCATAAAATAGAGCTGCTAGAAGTGCCCAAATGATACCTGAAGATAATAATTCATGAAAAGAAGTATTATTGTTGATACCAATAATTAAAAGGGTACCGATGAAGCAAATTATAATAGATAAAAAGGAAAGCACAGTTAGTTTTTCTTTAAATATAACACTTCCGATAAGTAGTACTAAAACTGGAGCAAGATGATAAATGGAAATAGCTACTGTAACTGACATCATTTCAAAAGCTTTAAACAAAAACACCCAATTAAATACAAGAAAAATGCCACAAGCTACTATTTGAACAATTTCTCTCTTGTTCCACTTTTCTTTTTTAGATTGACCTGATAGTACCCAGCATAGACTTAAAAAGAGCGTTGCGCAAATGCAACGAACAAAAACCAATTCAAATGATGGCAGACCTGTTTTTATTGAGAAAAAACCGATCGAACCAAAAATGGTCATTGAAATGGACATTTTTAACATAGGTATTGCTTTCATTTTTGATAGAAACCCCTTTTTATTAGATGTTATAGTACTAACTACTAAAAAAATTAGAAAGAAAAACGGCACACGCTAGATGAGCCGTTTTTCGTAACTACAGCACCTATTTTATAGTAGTTATAATGCTAACTATTATTAAACCCGGAAAGAATTTATTTGTCAATTACCGGTTTATATAGGACGGCATATCAGTGAAGTTGCCATCAGTCATAAAGCAATTATATACATCTAAGTTGATACATCGACAAATGTTTATGGTGGGAGGGAGCGGTCGGAAAAAGACACGCTGGCTTTTCTTCTGCCGGATCGCAGGGCTCATCCACCCTCTTCTTTTTTCCGAATCGCCTCCTTCCAACCACACTTCCCCGTCAAAATATCAAGTGTAATTTATATAATAGCATCAGTTCCGTGCTGATTTCTTCTGGTAATCGCTCTAGGGTGCTGGGAACTTCGCGTGGTTTGTATTCAATTACATGAGAAGAGTAAATCCTGATAATCATTCTGCCTCCCTCTGTTTTAGCTCGGATCAGTATCGGTTGGTTGGACTTGTTTTGAAAGCGAAAATCAGGACCGTACCAACTTACCGTAGCATCGCGACCGGGTGGCACATACGGGACGTCCCTGCTATGGGAATAGCGCTGAACAATTTTTAGCCCGGCACGGTCGACGGCATTGAATAGTGTCGAAGATACCTGACAAATCCCTCCGCCAATCCCTTCGGATAACTCGCCTCTGACGATAACCGGAGCGCGTAAATAGCCCTTCTCCTCCGTTCGCTTGCCAACAACCTGGTTAAACGAGAATGTCTCATCGGGAAAAACGACATGATTATTGATCGCTTTTGAAGCAAGGGCGATATTGTGTGAACGATTTTTGTTACTGGCGTTGAAATACGTCACGTATTGACCGATTTGTTTCTCCCGGATGTGCGCAAGCAATTCGCTGTCAACCTTCGGAGAAATCTCCAGCTGAGGTACTTCTATCATTGAGGAGCCGTTACTGAAGAAATAGGTGTAGAACTGCTCCGTGAACGCCTGACGATGCAGCTTATAGCCTATCTGTCCCGGAATAATTTTTCCTTGGTCATCAACCATGGCATTTATGGGTGACCGATAGACTTGTCGATCCAGATCGTCGATGAGCTTCTGGAATTTGTTAACGTCAACCACTGACATGCCAGTTAGAGGTAGCGCATAGTCTGCGCGGTTAACGGTAGCAATGGTCTGTCCCTGTCGGTCAACCAATAATAGGCTGTCAGGATAAGTAACTGGTTGAAATAACAGCAAAAGTCCAGCGAACCATGTCATTACCATATTGTACAATACCTCCTATATTTAGTATGAACAGGCATCATCATTTCATGCATGAATAAAGGGGGAGAGCTACGCCATCAAGCTATATACATCTGATTTGATACATCGACAAATTCTTGTGGTGAGAGATAAGAAAAGAATGAAAAAATCAGAGGTTGGAAAAAGACACGTCCGCCTTTTTCTGCCGGGGCGCAGGGCATATCCACCCTCTTCTTTCTCCATCTCTCCTACTTCCAACCACGCTACCATGTCAAAATATTAACCGTAACTTATATAGATTTTTCTATCCACCCTTGGTAGGCAATATTTTTTATGGGACAGGTCATTGTATTCGTATTTTTTAAATATGTATAGAAAAGGGAGGGGGATACCTTGAAGCAAAAGTATATAGTGAAAATGTCTACAATTGTGGTATTGTTCTTTTTTGTTATAGCGTGCTCAAATGTTTCAGACAATAGCATAGAAAACGAAGCTGTAGAAGAAGGGGAACATCAGGAAGTAATTGCTCTCGTCGATCCCGCACTGATGGAGCCTGCGCAAAATGCTCAGGATTTTCAAATGCAAGCGGCAGAATATATGAATGATTTACTTATGGCAGGCGCTGAATTGCAAGGAAGAATGCAAGGAGAATTTAAGCCGCAAGAATGGGAAAATAACATAGAAAACGATATATCTTTCTACGAAACTGCAATAAAACACGCAAAGTCTATTCCAAAACCGAATCCGCGATTAGATAATTTTTATAATGTTTACATGGCAATCGTAAATAAATATGAAAGGCTTCCAGATTTAGCCCATAAAGCAATCGATTCAAATGATATAGAGATAATGAAAGTAGTTCTTTCTCAGATCCGTAATAATGAAGAACAGTATGAACAATTAATGAAGGTAAGTTCACAGGAAGTATTTAATACAAAAAAATAAGGTGCTCAAATAAAACCCTGAATTCAAGCAAAAAAGCTGAATTCAGGGCTATCTCTTTTTAGAAGTTAGTACTTTTATCCAGGGCGTGATCGAGAGCTTGCCAGCTCATCAAAGCGCAATTGTGTCGGGCACGCAACTTATGCACGCCTTCAAAAGCTAACGCTTCTCCAAGATCACAATCTTCCGGTTCTAGCCCTTCGCGAATGAAACGTCCACTAAAATACAGTCTTTTACCTTAATATATAGGGAAATTACATCTCCGTAAGTCGGATTTTTATAACGAATTTGTGTAATCACTTGTTCACCTGACGAACGGGACGCAGGTTTTGAACGCGGACGGAAAAATTTTTATTTTGTTGAGAGTGTGATAATGTCATATTCCTCATATGGAAAACCGGAAGTTAGCCAAATACGGCTGACTTCCGGTTTTTCTCTTTTTGTATCGCTTTAATGTAACGGGAAGAGCGGTAGGACAGTTGTTTAATCACATTATTACCCAAGTACGGTTATCAAAAAAGTTACGTGATGATGTAGTAGCTAACTATAAGACGAGGACGGAAGATCATCGAATAATTAAATATACAGTTATCTTGATGAAATCAGAAGCCAGACTGAAAAAGATGCATCGTGACAGCTCCTGAGCAGAGAATCGAACAAGTAAGACAGGAGCTTGCAAGCAAAGGCTTTTATGTTGAACCGACCACGGCTGCCATATATGCCGGGTTTTTGGAATACCTTTCTGGAAGTGCACAATCCTCTGTGCAACTTGAACAAGAAATCAACCAAACGTTTATCCTTTCATTGTGTGGTGCAGACATAAAAGCGAGTTAACTACAATACATGCTTATTTGCTTTCAGAAGAAGCCAGGGACCGGGATAGGTTAATAAGTCGTTGTACACCATCGTGCAGCTGCTGTTCATTGGCATACGAATAGCTTAGTCGTATCCATGACGCTGACTCTCTTAACGGATCACAAAGGATGCCAGGAACAAAGGAAACGGATTGTTCGATGCTTTTTATAAGGAGCTCTTCCATTGGAATTGTTTCAGGAAGCTTTATCCATAAGTTGAGACCGCCTTTTGGGCTGATCCATTTCCAGTCTGTTACAGCCAATTCCTCTTCCATAATACCCTTGCGAATATGCAGTGCAATACGAAGTTTTTCCAGATGCTGCTGTAGCCGCGCGGAGGAGAAGTAGTGCAGGAAAATCTTCTGATTCAACAGCGGTGTGCCGTTATCCGATAATGACTTCGCAGTTAAAAGACTTCTCATTAACGGCGGACGGCTTGCAACAGCAGCAATGCGAAGCCCTGGGGCCACGTATTTGCTGAAGCTACGAATATACATGACCCAGCCTTCCGTGTCGTATGTGAAAAGAGGCAGTGGAGGCTCCCGGTCAAAATATGCGTCATGAAACGGATCATCCTCTACGAGAAGACACCGGTACTGCTCGGCAAGCTCCACCAACCGCTTACGCTGCTCCAGCGGAACCGTATAGCCCGTCGGATTCTGGAATGTAGGATTAAGATAGAAGAGGCGCGGTTTATATTGTCTCATACACGATTCGACCTGTTCTAAATCATAGCCACCAGGATATATGTCTATCGGGACGATGTGTGCACCTTGCTGGCGGAAAATGTCAATGGCGGCACTGTAAGTTGGTCGTTCCAATAATACAGTGTCATTCGGTTTTACGAGAATCCTAGAAATCAAATCAATTGCCTGTTGTGC
The DNA here is from genome assembly GCF_001274715.1 of Aneurinibacillus migulanus. Taxonomy (GTDB): domain Bacteria; phylum Bacillota; class Bacilli; order Aneurinibacillales; family Aneurinibacillaceae; genus Aneurinibacillus; species Aneurinibacillus migulanus. The sequence goes on from NZ_LGUG01000004.1 coordinate 2,686,672, forward strand.
ACCGGATGTAATTAATATTTCATCTGCAGAAAGATGAAGCTGATGGCGTTTTAAGAAGTAGCAGGAAAGAGCTTCCCGTAGTTCCTCGTCTCCCTGCACGGTGGAGTAGGTGCCAAGCACTTTCGGGTACAAATCGAATACCTTTTTTACGTATTCTGAAAAATAAAGATTCGGTAAAAGATTTGGATCGATAAGTGCCTGGGAAAACTGATAGGTAGCTGGTACCTGGTGGATTTCCGATAAGTGGTTTCTGAGAAAGTAAGAAGAAACAATAGGATAATCCAAATGTTCAAACGACACGCAACTATCAGGATGAACATGGTAACCTGATTTATCTTTTACATACACTTTTCCGTTCTGTTTAAGCAATTGATACGCTTTGAAGACGGTCAGACGGTGGACATTCATTTCTTGCGCCAGTGTTCGAATAGAGGGAAGCTTATCGTGTTCCTTCCACTCGCTACGTTCAATCCGGTTTAATATGTAATCATATATTTGCTTGTAAAGCTGATTGGACTGTCTGTCTACGGACAAGGTGTTTTTCATGTGTAGCGCCCCCGCTTTTCTTTCATCTTAATCTGTTATTGTTTGAATCTGTTCTGTTATCATTTATCTGTTCTGTTCTTCTCCTATTATGATGGATAAAAGGAGGAATACATATGGTCATTTTTGGTTATTTATTAATGTGTATGATTTTTGGAACAACATTTCTGGCGATTAAAGTAGGGATTGATGCAGGCGCCCCTCCGTTTTTCTCGGCGGGGATTCGTTTTCTTCTAGCGGGTCTTATCCTTTTTTTGTGGATGGTATGGAAAGGGAGAGCGAGGGTATCGTTGCTTTTTCGTAAAGAGATGATGCTTACAGGTATGGGATTAACCTTTGGAACGTTTTCAACATTGTATTGGGCTGAACAATATGTAGCCTCAGGAATTGCGGCGGTCCTATCAGCAACAGGGCCGATTATGATTTTATTGCTGCAAACCAGCATTCTTCGCCAAAAAACTTCCGCTTCAGCCATGCTTGGCTGTTTTATCGGATTTGCGGGTGTACTCTTATTGCTTTTACCGAGCGTTTCAGTTGAAGTAAGCCTGCTTTGGGTGCTTGGATGCATAATGATTTTGATTGGAGAAGTATGTTATTCATCGGGTGCCCTTTATTCTAAACATGTAATGCCACGGTTTCAGGATACATCGCCCATTGCATTAAATGCAGTTCAGATGATGTATGGAGGAGCTATGCTGCTTATTTTATCGTTATTTACGGAGCGTGTGCATATAGAGTCGCTGCTGACGCTGAATGCGATAGTCTCGCTTTTATATTTAATCGTTATCGGATCGATGATGGGGCATAGTATATTTTATTGGCTTGTTGCCAAAACGAATCCTGTATTTCCATCCACCTGGCTTTATATCTCTCCGTTGATTGCACTAGGATTAGGTGTTTTGTTGTATAACGAAGTTGTTTCATGGATAGCGGGAATAGGGGTTGTTACGATTATTATCGGAATTGTCCTGGTAAATATAGATGCTTTGCGGCAGGTAATAGGAAAACCGGAAAGCGCATGGGGTAGTATGCAGAGTAAACAATAATTGTCTTGTTACGTATAAGAAAAAACCGCGCGCCCTTGCGAGTTTTTAGTGATATGATCGGAAGAAAGTAGATGCCGTCTTCTTATTTTACAGCGACATCTACTTTTTTCTTTTTTAGGTTATCAGGCTTTTGCAGAATTTTTTTCTTTGGTTAACAGAACAGAAGTCGGAAGACTTTTTTGTTCTTTAAGAAGCAATGCGCAAATGGCAGCTATCATTGAGCAGACGGCAAAAAAGATAAATACGTCACCGAATTCTTGCGTTCCGTCTGTACCGACCTTTACAAGATAGCCGGCCACCAGCGGGGAAATGAACGAGCCCAACTGGCCAATTCCGTTGGCCAATCCGGTTGCTCGTCCGACGATTTCTTTTGGATAGCGCTTTTGGATATAGGCATATACCGAACCGAAATTCAGGTTAACAAAGAAGCCAACAAGCAAAAGGAGTGTGAGCAGCATACCTGTTTGGCCTTTTTCTACACTGCCAAGCATCCAGAGTACTGGAATGCTGCCAAGATAAGCAATAATGCCCACCGGTTTCATTCGGTGCAGTACCTTATCCATTAGCCAGCCGCCAATTAGCATGGCGAAAATAGCTACAAGATAAGGGGCGGAAGCAAACAAGCCCATGTCTTTAATATTCAATCCGTGTTGCTGTACAAGAAAGGTTGTCAGCCATGTAGTGGTCCCCCAATAAACGGCTAATTGACAGAACAGCAACAGGGTATACAAGTAAAAGGATGGATCCCGTAAGAAAACAGAAGCGTTCTTTTTTTGATTTGATGGTACGCCTTCCTCGTCTTCTTCTGTTGTATCGCTGGTAGTGATATGCTCATATTCTGCCTTAGTGAGACGGCCTTTATCGAGCATTTCCTTTGGTGTGTCAGAAACAAAATACCAAAGAATGAACATTCCGAGTAAGCCAGGGATAGCTAACAGATAAAAAATTGGCCGCCATTCACCAGCAAAAAAGTAGTATGAAATGGACGTGATCAGTACAGGCACGATAGCGGGCGCAACCGCCCATGAAGTGGTGAAGAAAGATACGGAACGTCCGCGTTCAGCCATTGGAAACCAGTTATTGATTGTGCGGCAGGCTGGAGCGAAATGATGCCCCTCCCCTAAGCCGAGCCCGATGCGTAATGCGATGAATTGACCGAATGACTTCACGAGGCCAGTAAGCGCGGTAACGGCTGTGAATACGATAATAGCAATATTCATGACCTTCTTCGGACCGATTTTATCGGCGAGAAATCCGGCCGTAACCTGGGCAATCGAGTAGGCAAAGAAAAATATGGAGGCGAGTTGTCCAACTTGCACGGGTGTCAGGTTCAAGTCCTGTTGAATAAACGGAAGAAATGTGAGAACCGCCAGGCGATCAAAGTAGTTAATAATATAAAGCAGCCAGAGAATAATGAGAATAACATGGCGATAGCCCCATACCTTTTTTGTAATGGTCTGCACTTTGCTCACTTCCTTTTCATATAGTTTTAAAAATTCGATTAATTATCGGTATACTTATCGTTAGATTATTTGTTCAATCATATCGCTCCTTTACAACTATATAAATTACACTTAATATTTTGACAGGGTAGCGCGGTTGGAAGGAGGCAATTCAGAAAAAGAAGAGGTTGGATGCGCCCTGCGCTCCAGCAGAAGAAAAGCCAGCGTGTCTTTTTCCGACCGCTCCCGCCCTTCCTTCTTTTCTTCCCTCTCGCCACGAGAATTTGTCAATTTATCAAATCAGATGTATATAGACATAACTTGGCAAAACGGATGCCAGAAAACGAATCAAGTAAATGAGAAGTAGTAGCTTTTAAATATTATTATATTCTGAAAATAATATATAATGATATATGAAGCTTGTAAATGATGGATCGGATGAAAGATAGGATGAACCACGGAGGAGAGAAAATCTTTTCGATGAACCCCAGGCGGAAAAATCATAAAATCCCATTTAAAGAAAAAATAGATACAGACTGGCAGTCTTTCGGTTCCTAAGCCTAAAGGAGCCGATTTTTTATTAGCTCTTGAAAGTCAAACAAAGTCAAAGTATAATGACTACATAAGGTCAAAGTAAGTCAAAGTCAAAGCGCAAATTGTAAATTATAAAATTAAAAGTAACAAATCGTTATATAAAATACATGCAAGAAGAAATTGCATACATTCGTTTACTTATTCATTTAACAGGAGGTAAGGTACATGCTTTGTCAACATTGCAATCAAAAACAAGCTAATGTGTTATTGAATATTCAACATCAGGAGCAATCACAAAAACTGTATTTGTGTCATGATTGCTATGCGAAAATGGGAAATAAGGCAGGAGCAGGCATGAATACAGGCTCTCTTCCTCATTTCTCTGGATTTGATGAATGGTTCAAAAACTTCGCTATGCCTTCAATGGATCAATACGAAGCAAAAGGAAGCGCACAATCTCAGGCTCCACATCAGGGTGGAGTGCTAGATGAAGTAGGCAATAATTTGAGCGAAGCGGCAAAAGCTGGGCTTATCGATCCGGTTATCGGACGCGATAATGAAATCGAGCGCGTAATCGAGATTTTGAACCGTCGAAACAAAAACAACCCTGTCTTAATCGGTGAACCAGGGGTAGGTAAAACGGCAATCGCTGAAGGCTTGGCCTTAAAAATTGTGGAAGGACACGTTCCCACCAAGCTGCGTAATAAGGTTATATATACGCTTGATGTCTCATCCCTTGTAGCAGGCACAGGCATCCGCGGACAATTCGAAGAAAAAATGAAGCAAATGATTGCTGAATTACAAAAGCGCAAGAATGTCATTTTGTTTGTAGATGAAATTCATCTGCTAGTAGGTGCAGGAGCGGCGGAAGGTTCTATGGATGCGGGGAACATTCTTAAGCCTGCATTGGCTCGGGGGGAATTGCAGATTGTTGGGGCAACCACTTTAAAAGAGTATCGTAAGATTGAAAAAGACGCTGCCCTGGAACGTCGACTACAACCGGTTATGGTAAAAGAGCCAACGGTAGAAGAAGCGCTCCAAATCCTGCAGGGAATTCGTCCAAAATATGAATCCTATCATCAGGTCGCTTATTCCGATGAAGTCATTCGTGCGTGTGTGGAGCTGTCCCACCGCTATATTCAAGACCGCTTCCTGCCCGATAAAGCAATTGATCTTCTTGATGAAGCAGGCTCTAAGATTAATCTGCGTTCCTCTGGGCAGAATACAGAAGAGCTACGCTCCCGTCTCGCACAGATAAACCAGGAGAAGGTTGAGGCTACGGCAAAAGAGGAGTATGAGCATGCAGCCCAGCTTCGTGATGAGGAAAACCATATTCTTACAAAGCTCGATGAAATAGATGGAAGCGAGCAGGCTGCTGTTGTCACTGTAGAGGATATTCAACAGATTATTGAGCGTAAAACAGGAATTCCGGTAAGAAAACTGCAAAGCGATGAACAAGCAAAAATGAAAAATCTGGCTACTCATTTAGAAGAAAAGGTAGTTGGCCAATCTCACGCGGTGAGTCAGGTATCGAAAGCCATTCGCCGTAGTCGGACGGGATTGAAACCAAAAAACAGACCAATTGCCTCTTTCCTATTTGTTGGTCCGACAGGGGTAGGGAAAACCGAATTGACCAAGGCGCTTGCGGAAGAGTTATTCGGTACAAAGGATTCCATGATCCGTTTGGATATGAGTGAATATATGGAGAAACACTCGGTTTCCAAGTTAATCGGTTCCCCGCCGGGATATGTAGGGCATGAAGAAGCCGGCCAACTCACGGAACGTGTGCGTCGAAATCCGTACAGTATCGTTTTGCTTGATGAGATTGAAAAAGCGCATCCAGATGTTCAGAATATGTTCCTGCAAATTCTTGAGGATGGGCGCTTAACAGATAGTCAGGGGCGCACTGTAAACTTTAAAGATACGGTCATTATTGCAACGAGCAATGCAGGAGTGACTGATAAGAAAATTACAGTAGGCTTTGGGGCGGAAGCACCAAAAACGTCGACGGTTATGGACTCGCTCACGTCCTATTTCAGACCGGAGTTTCTTAACCGCTTTGATGGAGTGATTTCATTTAATCATTTAACTGAAGATGACCTTGTTCGTATTGTTGATATTATGCTAGAGGACATTACAGCAAATCTGAAAGAACAAGGTGTTGAGGTAACTGTCACTCAAGAATCGAAAGCAAAATTGGCTAAATTGGGTTATCATCCTGCGTTTGGAGCTCGTCCATTACGCCGGGTTATCCAAGAGCATGTAGAAGACGGGATTGCCGATCTAATGATTGAGGAAGAGGCAGTTGCCCGAATCGTCATTGAAGTAAATGACGGTGAAATTCGTGCCATTAAAAAAGCATAAGCGAAAAAAGAAAAAGCGGAGAAACAAGGAATATATTGTTTCTCCGCTTTTTTCTCGCAAGTATATTGGATTTATTTCCTCGATTGTTTCTGCTTGTATTTATAAGGAAAAAATTATAGGATAAAAGTAAGTCTTTTGGCATATTTGTATAATTATTTTGTGTGATTTAATATGTGGGCATTGCGTTGATTGCAACGAAAGATATAATGAGTACGTTAGGATAGACCTCGTTCTACTTCCTTTATCAGTTTGAAGAGAAGGGAATATGCAATGCCAAAATACAACACAAAACCTATATATGTAAGGGAAGCTAAAAAGCGGTGTTTTAATATGGGGATGAATCCTACAGAGCTACGGCTGCCCAAAGTAATAATGACTGCAGAAGCACTGGAACAAAAAAGATTCGAATATGAGGAGATTCTTTCCGTCGTACAATTTTTTGGCAGAAAAATTCTCGGCTCACTAAAAGGCACACCCATTTTGATTATTATTGCGGATGAGAATGGGTTTATTCTTCAGATGGATGGGGACGAAACGATTAAAGAGCTTGTTGCCGATCTGGGAATTATGCCAGGCATTCAATTTGCTGAGAAAGATATGGGAATGAATGTCGTGTCACTAGCTTTGCAGGAAAATCATCCGGTGCAACTAGTAGGCGATGATCACTACCATGTAGTATTGCACGGAAGTGCATGTTATGCTGCTCCTTTTCATTATGCGGATATCGGTAATTTGTTAGGGGCCATTGGCATTATGACGATTGCCGAGCAGCAAAACCCCCTTTTGTTGACGATGCTTGCGACTGCTGTCGATTCAATTGAAAGAGAATTGTTGCTTCGGAAGCAGAATCGAAAGCTGGATATTATGAATCAAATCATGATGGATAGTGCGCGCAATGGAATTATCATCACCGATCGGGAAGGCAACGTAATCGAATTCAACCAGTTCGCGGAGCGGATTACGGGGTTGAAAAAGCAAGAAATAATAGGAAAGAATGTTTGTTGTCTGGAGCAGGTAGGGGAGTATATTTCAGGTGTGCTTCAATGTGATGATAAGTATGAAGACATCGAAATTATTGTGCAAGCGAAAGAAACATCGGAGCGTTTCGTCTGCCTGTTCGATGCATTGCCTATTCGTGATCAGCAGCAATGTATGATCGGTGCCTTTGGACAGTTTCGTAATATTACGGAACGGTATGAAGCTGAAGAGAAATATAATTACCTTGCCTACCATGATGAGTTAACGGGTTTGCCGAACCGCAGGCATATAAAGAACAAAATGCTGGAATATATAAACGAGGCGAAAGAAAATACCGGAAAAATGGCGCTCATGTTCATTGATCTCGACAGGTTTAAGCTAGTAAACGACACGTTAGGCCATTCCAATGGAGATTTGCTGCTGCAGCAGGCAGCCAAACGATTGGAAGGTTGTCTTGGAGCGAACGATATCGTAGGCCGAATGGGCGGAGACGAGTTCATTTTTTTGTTGCCTGATAGTAAAGAGGCGACAGATGCAGTCCGAGTAGCCGAGCGTATTATTGAGACGTTTAAGGAACCGTTCAATATGGACGGCTACGAGTTTCACATTACAGCAAGCATAGGGATCGCCACCTATCCACACGATGGAGAGGACGCGGAGACGCTAATGGTGCATGCTGATACCGCTATGTACCGCGCCAAAGAGCAAGGGAAAAATAATTATGTGTTTTTCAGAGAGAATATGCATACCGAGCCATATGAAAGAATTACTTTGGAAAACTCTTTGCACAGGGCATTGGAAAAGCAAGAATTCATTGTGCATTATCAGCCTCAAGTTGATGTGAAAACCGGAAATATCCGGGGACTCGAAGCGCTGATACGCTGGCAGCATCCAGAGTTTGGCCTAGTCTCGCCAGGCAAGTTTATCCCTATCGCTGAAGAAACAGGGTTAATCGTTCCAATCGGCGAATGGGTGATGCGGGAAGCATGCCTTCAAAATAAGCGCTGGCAGGAGCTTGGTCTTCCGGATTTTCGGGTAGCCGTTAACTTATCAACCCAGCAATTCCTCAAGTCCAACCTGGTCGAAACAGTCAAGCGAACGCTTGAAGAAACGGGATTGGCACCGCAATTTTTGGAGCTTGAGATTACCGAGACGATGACGATGGATGTCGATTATACGATTCCGACGCTTAGACAGCTGCATGAGTTGGGTGTCCAGATTAGTATTGACGATTTTGGTACAGGGTATAGTTCGCTGCATTATTTAAAAGAATTTTCGATTCATCGTTTGAAGATTGATCAGTCATTCGTACGTGAGATTATGACGGATGTCAATGACGCAAGCATTGTCGAAACAATTATTGCAATGGCGCACAATCTAGGGCTCGAAGTGATTGCAGAAGGCGTAGAAGAAAAAGAACAACTGCGTTTTCTACAATGCAAAAAATGCGATGAAGTTCAGGGATATTATTTCAGCAAGCCAATTGCTGCTAAAGAGTTTGAAGAAAATTTCGTTGAACTACAGAGACAGACAAAAAATAGATATTAAACATACGTAAGGGAGAGTAAGAAGTGAAAAAGGTTTCAACGTTGTTGGTACAGCACCTTGTAGAATGGGGAATAACACATGTTTTTGGAATTCCCGGAAAACCCGTGACTCCGCTTATTAAAGAACTGGATGAGAAAGGTATTACATTTGTACTAAGCAAGCATGAAGCCGGGGCTGGGTATGAAGCGGCTGGCTATGCTATGGCTAACAAAACGATGGGGGTGGCCATCGGCACATCGGGCCCGGGTGCAACAAATTTGTTAACGGCTGCTGGTCAGGCCAAAGCCTATCATCTGCCGGTTCTGTTCCTTACAGGTCACCCATCGATGAGGAACACTGGTCAGGCGCTAGGGCAGGATTCTACGTTTTTCGGTACGGATGTAGTGAGAATGTTCGAGTCCGTAACTCGCTTTAGTGCACGCGTAGAACGGGGAGAGCTATTCCGCATGTATTTTGAGCACGCTGTAGAGAAAGCGTATGAGGGAAGCAGGGGGCCTGTTCATTTGTCCATCCCTGCTGATGTATTAGCGGAAGAAATTGAATCTTTTGTTCTGCCTTTACCAAGCCATTTTCCTTCTGTGATGTCTACGAATCTTAAGCAAGCCGCCGAAATGGTACAGTCAGCAAAAAGGCCTGTCCTCTTTGTCGGAAAAGGTGTACATGCTGCCGAAGCTTATGGAGAGCTGGAAGCGCTGGCGCACCGCCTGCAAATTCCGGTTATGACCACGCCTGGGGGAAAAGGGGTTTTTCCATCTAATCATCCATTATCTTTGGGCGCGTTCGGCTTAGGTGGTACAGAGGCGTCGAAGGTATATCTCGAAGAAGGGATAGACGTGATGATTGTTCTTGGCACAAAGCTGAGTGATATGTCTCTGGCAGGCTTGCAACCTAACCTGTACCCAAAACAAATCATTCAATTTGATGCTGATCCGACATTTATCGGGAAGAGTCTTCCTGTTCCTACAATCCCTGTCATCGGAGATATAAAGGTAAATCTTCAAGCGGTACTAGAGCAACTTACGGACAAGAAGGAGAATCGCTTGCTTGAGATACAGTTGCCAGACGATGAAATACAAGATACATCTACAGATGCATATATGTCGGCAGCAAATGTTATGCGGGTGCTGCGTTCTGAATTTCCGGGAGATACAGTCGTATTCGGCGACGACGGAAGCCATACGTTTTATGCGATTCGTCATTTCGATATTACAAAGCCGGGAACATTTTTCTTTGATGATGTTTTCGGAGCGATGGGCCATGGAATCGGGTATGCTGTCGGTGCAAAAATAGCACTGCCGAAGACACCTGTCGTATGTCTGACGGGAGATGGATGTACGTTTATGCATGGAGCAGAGATTTCCACCGCTGTAGAATACGGAGCTCACGTAATCTTCGTAGTGCTGAACAACGGTCGGCTTGATATGGTCGACAAAGGAATGGCAAAGCATCTTGGGCATGCTGTGGGAACTACATATCAGACTCCGCTACATGTAGCGGGATATGCGGAAGCAATGGGCGCGTCTTCTTTCCGCTGCGAGCGTGAGGAACAATTGCGCGAAGCGGTGCAGATGGCGCTTCGGGAGTCGAAAACAACGGTGATTGAAGTAATGGTTGATCCATTTGAAGTTCCACCAACGATGAGCCGAGGATAATCTAACAAGGGAAAAGGGGAAGCAAAGTGCCGGTACATCCTAAAATGACAAACGAAGAACGATACGAGAGAGGATTGCAGACGTTACAGAAGATGGCAGGAGAGGAAGATGTGCGAATGATCGAAGGGATGGGCGAGTTCCATCCGGATTTCGGGCATATGATGATCGCATTTGGATTCGGTGACATATATTCTCGCTCTGCATTCGATTTGAAGCAGCGCGAGGTAATTACACTCACGTCTTTAATTACGCAAGGAGCTACTGAACAACTACCCTTTCATCTTCATGCCGCATTGAATGTAGGCATGAGCCCGGAGGAGATACTGGAGCTGGTCATGCACTGTGCAGCATATGCTGGATTTCCAAAAGCATGCGGTGCATTGACTGTTGTAAAGCGCGTGTTTGATGAGCGGAACATTGTACCGAACACGAAGTGAGTAAGGAAGAAAATGAAGTGAAATTTCCATTAGTGTTGGTTGAACCGAGATAAATTTTTGGAACGTACTGAAAGCTAAAACGTAGAGAATAGGGAAAGATAATGAGTATATATTCTCTTAGAGGAGGAATGACGGATATGATTATTACGACAACGCCGACAATTCAAGGAAGAGAAATTGAAGAATACATCTCGATCGTCTCAGGTGAGACCATAATGGGAGCCAATGTAGTAAGGGATTTCCTCGCTGGTATCACGGATATTATTGGCGGCCGCAGCGGCGCATACGAAAGTAAATTGGCTGAAGGTAGAGAGATGGCCATTAAAGAGATGACGAACAAGGCGAACGCATTGGGTGCCAATGCGGTTGTCGGAGTCGACCTGGACTTTGAAACGCTGCGTGACGGAATGATGATGTGCATTGCGACAGGAACAGCTGTAAGAGTAAGATAACGATAGGATAAGCGTCCTCGGCATTTTTAGCCGGGGGCGTTTTTATGTAAGAATAGAGTTGAAAAACAAAGGGAGGGGTGCAATAATGGTTCAAAATATGGAAATTAGATATACGGATAAGCTTCCTAGCCCAGATACTTTATTTGCCCTATATAATTGTGTAGGCTGGAATGAATTCCTGAATTTGTCCAAAGAACTTTTACATCAAGCTATGGTTCAAAGCTGGTACGTTATTAGTGCTTACGATCAAAATCGGCTAATTGGTACAGGTCGTATCATTTCAGATGGCTTAATTAACGCATACCTGTGTGGTGTAGTTGTTCATCCAAATTATCGAAATCAAGGAATTGGCAGCGAAATGGTTCGAAAGTTAGTCACAAAAAGTCGTAATGCAAACTTGCATGTTCAGTTATTTTGCATAGAGGAAAATACTCCTTATTATGAGAAGCTTGGTTTTGAAATATTTGCTATGGGAATGAAGGATAAAAGAAAGGAGTAGATGAAAATGACTCGCTTGTTAAAAGGAAAATTACCAATCCTTCTCGTCTTGTTTTTAATCCTCTTAGCAGGGTGCCAACAGAATATGGAAAGCACAAATCAGGCTGATAAAGACAGCAGCTTGGTCAACAATTCTTCAACAGCGTCAGATCATCGAACGGAAGAGACAACCTCAAATCAGACAGTGAAATCAACCGAAGAATCAGATCGGAAATCAAAACTGACAGCTAAGACATTGACCGATGTTCAAATGGGGAAAGTAACGGCTGTACGGTCAGCTGATTCTCAGTCTGGTTGGATCGGTGGAGAGGGGTGGATTGCCAAAACCGAAAACGGAGGAGAAAGCTGGAACGTTCAATACCAGGGAACAGGAACAATTAATCAATTGTTTGCATTGAATGGTGAAGATGTATGGGCGACATTAGGCCAAGGCTCTAAACTGCTTGGCTCAACGAATGGAGGAAGGAACTGGACAGTAGCAGGAAAAGTGCCGAACGATGGATTCTTGCATTTTGTCTCAAAAGAGGAGGGATTCAGCGCAAATGAGAGAACAACGGATGGAGGTAAAACCTGGACACCTCTTCCAATTCCGAAATATACAGTAGGAGATGCTTACTTTCATGATAGGGAGCATGGGTGGGCTGTGACGCAGGGAAAAGATGAAATAGAAGTGAAACGAACGATAGACGGAGGAAAAACGTGGAGGATAGTTATGTCTCGTAAAACGGTTGAGCCGCTTAGTAATGCACTGATTCGTTCAGCTGGAACAGATGATGCTTGGATTGAATGCATTGGAGGTTCTGGGATGACTCAAACATCATATTCCTTGTTCCATACGTCCAATGGCGGACAGAGCTGGCAAACGGTACTGGCCAATTCTACAGCTGGTGGTGGACCCGCTCCAGGGTTCCAGATGGATTATACAGCAGGGCCAAAGAATGCCGGTTCCCAACCGGGTCCTTTATATGTAGTCAATCGAAAGGTCACTTTTATGGGCGGTCAGTGTATGGCATGTGATAAGCCGAATACGATTGGTTGGACAAAGGATGGTGGAAAAACGTGGGTTAATGGCAATCAATCGTTCGATGGTTATGGCGAAGAGCTGGTGGCATTTGCCGATGCCGATCATGGATGGTTGATTTGTACGGACAATACCAAGCCTTCAGAGATGTATACTACTTCTGATGGTGGTAAGCATTGGAGAAAAACATATACATTTGAACGACCGAAACAGGCCTCTTGATGATTCCAAACATAAGTATTATTATCGTTCATCGAATAAAGTGAAGCATGAAAATGCCCCTACCGTCTGTCAGCAGTAGGGGCAAAGCAAGGGAGTTTACTACATTTATTATTACGAAGGACAAAGAGATAAAGTTACAAAAAAATTTCTGTGTCAGAATTCTTAGGGAAAGGAAAGCATCTGTCTATACGATTTGAGGAAATCATAGTATATTGTCAAAGAACAGAAGCCTGATATTGATACGAGGAAGAGGATGAGATATAGTGATTACATTTTACGGAGTTATTATTGACGGTACGAAGGATGTAATAGGATTTCTTATTGAAAAAGACGGGCAGAAAATGATTATAAAGGAAAAAACAGCGGAACAATGGGCGAAAATATATGGAGCGAAAGGGGCTTATTATCGCGAATCAGAAATCGGCGGAGAAATACATATATTTCTAGATGTGGATGAAGAAGTGACGGCATTTACATTATGTGAACAAGAAGCTATTAAAAAGTATGGCGATTGGAAAGGACATTATGCATTTCCTATATAGAAATATGGATAAATAAGTAACCTTTTTCTTTTTCATACGTTTAGTAAGAAAAAGAAAATTGTAATAAAGGGGAAATAAAGCATGTTAAAACAGAAAAATGTAGGATTTCTACTGTTATTTTCTTGCTTTTTGCTTTCTGCATGTGGAGAAAAAGAAAAACAAGCAACAGAAATAAACGTCCCGGAGATAAACGCTCCACAGATAGAGGCTCCACAGATAGAGGCTCCACAGATAGAGGCTCCGCAGATAGAGGCTCCACAGATAGAGGCTCCACAGATAGAGGCTCCACAGATAGAGGCTCCGCAGATAGAGGCTCCACAGATAGATGTGCCAGACCTCTCTATCACATCTGATAATAAACAAATTACAATCCAAATTCCTGATACTGTTCTGTTCGATTTTGATAAGAGTGAATTAAAACCAAGCGCACAGGAAGTATTGGATAAAATAGGTGAAGCGTTCAAAAAATATGAAGGGGCAAAGGTACAAATAAACGGTCATACTGATAACGTAGGCGAAGAGAAATATAATACTGCTCTTTCTGAACGAAGGGCAAATGAGGTTAAGAGATATCTAGAAAAGAATAATGGAAAAGGGAGTCTCCATATAAGCACAAAAGGGTATGGTGAAAGTCAACCTATAACTCCTAATAATACTGAGGAAGACCGTAAAAAAAATCGGCGCGTTGAAATTGTGATTGAGCCCAAAATGTAACAAATTAAAAGAAGATTATAAATAAAAGCAACCGCTCTGGTATTAGCCAAGGAGGTTGCTTTTTTAATACTGGTTTATCAACTCATAAGAGAGATTGAAAGAAACATGAACGAGATGAAAATGCTGCGATGAATATCAAACAGGAGGGACTCTGAAAGCTTGGATCGTAATCCATTGCTTTTATTTTCCACCGTTGGAACGACGGGGTGTGCATGTCGAGAGGCGGTAAGACCTTGGGGCTACGGCAATGTGGGAGTTCTTTGAGAACAAGAGGCCACGCCGTTCTCTTTGCGGTAAGGCCCGCCTCACTGAAGCATGAAAAATTCTGTTGGTCCTATGTAATCAGGCCATCTGGTCTGCCCAACAGAAGCTCTCCATTTCAATGGAGAGTAGTTCACTCAAAATTCTACTGGATATCTTGGTCCGTATACAAGACCGGATGGACGTGCTGCTGTAATCTTAGTTACAGTAAAACTACGAATGTTCTTAAGCATACGGCACCAGGCGAAAAACTGTAAACCGCCATCTCGAAAAGAATATGGTTCTACTAAGCGTTCCTGGCCTTCATACGTAATATAGACCATTTCTTTGCGGGCTCCGCACGCCTGAATTGTAGAAATTATATCCATTAGTACTCACCTCCTATCCGAAAGGGGATGGAAGCATGGGCAAGGTAATACCGATGAAAAGAAAACGCGATGAGAAGCAGGTTACCTGGATACCACAGAATCGCCCTTCTTTAGAAACGGCTCAATCTGCTTATTGCAAGGGATGCAAACGAAAGCACCTTATGTATCCAGTTTTTAATGAGGACACTGACCAGATTGGTTGGTGATGGTGCTTCTGTAAAAATAAGCCTTATTCTACTAAAGGGTGATTCATACTTCCTGCATCTATATACGTAGGTAGAGACATATAGTTTCTATATATTCATAAAAAATAGAAAATTATTTTTTGTGCTTGTACATTCAATTCCGCAAAGAAGGTTGAGTAGTTAAAAGTAATAATTTTAATGTTGCATTTACAATAATTAAAAAGCATTGTACGATGTAAAGGTATCACCCTTGTTGATTCTTCAGAAAAAGAAAGGCAATAACAGGACATAAATCGCCCTTTTGTAGTGGGATTCGTAGTATTCAATGAAAATTTTAATATAGGGGGAAGCAAAGGTGCCTTTTTATAAAAGTTTTGCCAGTGATAATTACTCAGGTGTACACCCTGAAATCATGGAGTCCATCATCCGTGCAAACGTGAATCATGTCAGTTCTTATGGGAATGATCCATATTCAGAAGCCGCTGTTTCAAAATTCAAGGAACATTTTGGCGACAATATTGATGTTTATTTTGTTTTTAATGGTACCGCAGCAAATGTGCTGGGTTTAAAAGCGATAACCAGATCATACAATTCCATTATTTGTGCTGAAACCTCTCATATTCATGTTGATGAGTGCGGTGCACCTGAATACTTTACCGGCTGCAAGACTCTTACTTTGCCAACAGAGGATGGAAAGCTATATGTTGACCTTATTAAACAGCATCTAACCGGTTTCGGTGATCAGCACCATAGTCAACCGAAAGTGATTTCTATCGCCCAACCTACCGAACTCGGCACAGTGTATAAACCGGAAGAAATTCAAGCTATAGCTACCTTTGCCCATGAACATGGGATGCTTCTACATATGGATGGTTCAAGGCTATCTAATGCAGCAGCAAGCCTGAAACTAACGTTTAAGGAAATCACGGTTGATGTAGGTGTTGATGTTTTGTCTTTTGGCGGCACGAAGAACGGACTAATGATCGGGGAAGCCATTGTTTTTTTTGATAAGAGTCTAGCAACTGATTTCAAATATATTCGAAAACAGGGAATGCAGCTTGGTTCGAAGATGAGATTTATTGCCGCCCAGTTTGAGGCGTTATTATCTAACGATTTATGGTTGCGCAATGCCAGAAACGCTAATGATATGGCAAAGTTTTTAGCTGGTAAAATCGAAAACATACCGGAAATTAAAATTACCCAGGAAGTAGAGGCAAACGCCGTTTTTGCTATCATTCCGCGAGAGTATATTTCAACCCTTCAAGAGGTGTATTCCTTCTACGTATGGTCCGAGGAAAAATCGGAGGTACGTTGGATGACTGCCTTTGATACAACAAAGGAAGATATAGAAAATTTTGTTGCGGAAATTGAAAAAATATGTTTTTCTAAGCTATAAGGATAAAAATTCCTGTATAATGGAAAAATAGGTTGATATATCTGGAAGGAGTGATGTGGTATGAAAAATGCTCAAGCTATTTGTTTCTTATTGTATGTCGATGGTGATAAAAAATAACCGTAGAGAAATGATAAAGTAAAACTTCCATCAGCGGAGGGCTCTACGGTGAACGGGAGGAATCTGAATGGAAATTTTACTGAGAGAAATTGATAAAACCAACTGGGAAGAATGCATTGAGTTAAAAGTTAAGAAGGAACAAGAAAATTTCATTGTATCCAATTTGTATTCAATTGCTGAAATGCAATTCTTACCGGGATTCGAATCTTATGGTATTTATTTAAATGAAATAATGATTGGATTTACGATGTTTGGAGTTGACCCGGATGACGGCAACTACTGGATATATAGAATTATGACTGATCAGAAGTTTCAAAACCAAGGATTTGGAAAAGCTGCCTTACTAAAGGTCATTGAGGAAATCGAAAAGAAAGAAAATAGAACCAACTTTATCTTCATTGGATATAACCCGGATAACGAGAATGCAAAGCGGTTGTATAAGAGCGTTGGTTTTGTTGAAATGGGCATAGCTCCATGGGGAGAAATGATTGTAAAATATACAATTAATTGAGTTTTTGCTGAAATAAAAAGAGGGAGGGGAAATATGGAACAGCAATGGTCTGTAGGCATAGTGCTCTTTGATGATGTAGAAGTATTGGATTTTGCAGGCCCTTTTGAGGTATTGTCTGTTACCGCCCACCCAGATCAACATGCGAGTACACAAGATATGAAGCCATTTATCGTAAAAACCATATCGGAAACAGGGCATATGGTTCATGCAAGAAATGGACTGAAGGTACAGCCTGATTACAGCTTTTCCAATGCTCCGCAATTTGATATTCTGGTTATTCCCGGAGGGTTGGGAGCACGCGAACGTGAAGTTCATAACAATGAGCTCATACAATGGATTACAGATCGCATGCAGAGCGTTCAACTCATGACATCGGTATGTACAGGAGCGCTATTGTTAGCGAAAGCAGGGTTGTTAGATGGTAAACATGCGACAACACACTGGGCCAGCTACGAACGATTACAAAATGAATTTCCTAACGTAATAGTTCAAAAAAATGTAAAATTCGTTGATGAAGGAACAATTATTACATCCGGAGGAATTTCTGCCGGTATTAATATGGCGTTTCATATTGTTAAGAGGTTATTAGGGGCAGAGGTAGCTCAGATGACCGCGAAGCGGATGGAGTACGATATCGATATTTCGCTCGTATAGCAGTGCGCCTAAGATAAAAGATTCCCCCTGTCAGCTTTTTGACAGGGGGAATCTTTTATTTCTTGAATATATAGAATGATCCATCTATATAAATTACACTTGATATTTTGACAGGGTAGCGTGGTTGGAAGTAGGTGATTCAGAAAAAGAAGAGGTTGGATGGGCCCTGCGCTCCAGCAGAAGAAAGGCAAACGTATCTTTTTCCAACCTCTGATTTTTTCATTCTTTTCTTACCTCTCACCACAAGAATTTGTCGATTTATCAAATCAGATGTATATAGAATTATGCGAGCTGCGCCGATATTTTGATTTTTTTCTGAAATGATGTATAAAATCTTTCTCAATGAGGCAATGTAAGGATACTCTCAACCATAAATAACCACAGGAGGTTTCACATCATGGCACAACAGCAAAACAGAAATACCAACAATCTGGTTGCACCACAAGCGCGCGCGGCACTTGACCAAATGAAGTATGAAATTGCATCTTCTTTTGGTGTACAACTCGGCCCGGATACAACATCCCGCCAAAATGGTTCTGTAGGCGGAGAAATCACAAAACGCCTTGTGCAAATGGCTGAACAGCAATTGAGCGGCCGCATTCAATAAGCAGCATAAGCTATACGATGAAAGCCTCCCGATATAAACGGGAGGCCTATTTTTTTGTTTTCTGAAAAAATGCACAGCACTTACTTTATATTACTCATAAGTAATGTTATTATATAATAACATTACTTATGAGTAATATTTTGTGAATGATTATCATTTATGTAAGCAATAAGCCTGAAAGGAGCTAATTACAAATTGGCACGTGAAAAAGGATGGAAAGGAAAAGAAAGCCGAGAACGGTTACTTGCTGCTGCTATCGACGAGTTTGCTAACCAAGGTTTCCATAAAACGAAAGTGAGTACGATTGTTACACGGGCCGGGTTAACCCAACCTGCTTTCTATCTTTACTTTTCAAGCAAAGAAGCCATTTTTGATGAAGTGGTAAATGACTTCCATGAACGCTTGCGCATGATGATGAAAACAATTCGCATGGAACCAGGAATCGAAACAGAAGATGTTCCTAAACGTGTGTTGTTTGCAGTAGAAACTTTGTTTCGATTTTTGGCCGAAAATCCGAACCTAACACGAATTGGACTCTTTCAAACACCGGAGGCCAAGAAGATTAAGGAAGAATTAGCTTTTATGGTTGTAGAAAACTTGCGGGCAGAACAGCAAGCCGGATATTTTCATCCTGATTTGTCGATGGAGATCGTTGCAGAATGTTTGGTTGGAATAGTAGAACGTCTTACTGTTTCGCAGTTGTTCTCAAAAAAGAGTAATGCAGAAAGTCTGGCGGCACAGGTTGTCCATTTATTGATGTATGGAATGTTTGCACATGGAAGTGTTTTGAGAGAGAAACCGTAGCCTGATGCACATTATATAAAGGGGAGATGTGGATGAAAATCGCTTCGATTGTTTTGCAAATTATTCTTGCGTTGGATTTTATATTTGCTGGCACATTAAAGTTATCTCGTGCAAAAATGATGGTTGAACATTGGAACGCTTATCGATATCCAAAGTGGCTCATGTTTTTGATAGGAATAATTGAGATACTTGGGGCGGCAGGGATGATTGGTGGTATTTGGATTCCATACTTTGCTATTGTATCGGGCATAGTGCTGGCGATATTCATGGCGGGAGCTATTTATACTCATATTTTTCGTGCTCATCATCCCATCAAAATGGCATCCCATGCTTTTATTGTCTTTGTATTATGTATGATTGTAGTGCTTTTACATTTAGCCTAATTACCATAGCATACAAGCAAAGAAACGGTATAATGCCCCCTTCAGAGAATATCCAGAGGGGGCATTATATGTTTTAGGGGCGAGGTTATTCATTATCTTGAAATCTTTTCAATAACTTTTCCTTATGTACTTCCATTACTTCTTCAAGAGTAAGGTCATAAAGATTGGCCAGTAATATGATATTCCCGAGTACGTCTCCTAACTCTTCGATGAGTTCCCTTCTTTGTTCACCTTCCGCTTTCTCTGTTTCATCCGGACGGTCTCTACCGATTTCAATGGCGCGTACAGCTCTCGCCAATTCCCCTGTTTCTTCTGCAAGAAAGCCCATCCGAATAAACGGCCCATACTTTGTCCACCCGCGTTGCTTGTAAAATTCGCCAATCCAGGTTTGGAATTCATTTATATTCAACTGTCTCTCCTCCTATCTGCTTTATAAGTATACTATATATCTACCTTGATACATCGACATGATTTTCTCCTAAGGCAGAGACTTCGTTATCATTGTTTAATCCAAATTCATGGTATAATAATGTTGAAATAAATGGTATTTAATGTAACCGAGAAAGGGCTGATAACATGTTTGGAAAAGTAGCAGCTGATATGCTTGGGCTTAGTGATGTAGGAACAGTAATAAAACCAGAAGATTACGATAAAGCGGATGTAGACGATTATGTTATGCAAGAAGATAACGAGAAAATTTTCTTTCTAATTAAATCAAAATCCGATGAATACTGTTTTACCAATAAAGCCCTTATTCACCTTGATGGAACAAGCGCAACAAGTAAAAAGCGCACGCTCCGTCGATATTCTTATCATACTCACCAAATTTCAAATGTGGTACTTGAAACAGCCGGAACGGTGGATTTGGATGTGGAAATTAAATTTAATATGGGTTCTGAACGATACTCGATTGATGTGCATAAAAAGCATCTGGAAGAGTTAAAAGATTTATATAAAGCACTGCTTAAAATTGCTGAAATTTCACATGAAAATGAAAGGGCTTTAGAATTTGCAAAACAAAGTCTTGAATTAGCTTCCACGACATTAACGCGTATCACAAGTACGGAAAGTAATCTAGTTGAGCAGTTTAAAGGATTGAACCAGGCTGCTTTTTCTTGGCTTGTTGATATGAAGGAGAAATATAGTAGTAAGGATTTCGGTTTTGTTTTTGAACGTTATATTAATAATTAAAGAAAAACAAGGTGTAATCAATAGAATGATTTACACACGAGTAGGAAAGCCTTTGACATGTAGTTGATATTTCACTGGTGTACGGGTTCGTTTTTTTGAAAATGGTAAATTTTGTTTCTTATTTTGAGCGTGTCTAGAATATAATTTGTATGACCTACATTTCCTGATTAATTATATGTTATTCCTATATTTTTCCGAGGAGGTTGTAAGATATGTTTAACTTAAAGGAAAAAGAATTTATCTTCGTATTTACAGGTCCCGATGGAGCAGGTCGTAAAACGATTGCTGAAATGATTTTCCGCAGTCTTGACATCCCTCATGTCGTTTCATACACTACCCGACCAAAGAAGCCAATGGAAGTGGAAGGGCATGACTATCATTTCATTACGGAAGAGCAGTTTCATCATGCTGAGAAAAATAACGAGTTCTTAGAGAGTGTTGTTTTGGACGGATATCACTATGGGATTAAAGAGTCGGATATTACCTCTTTATTTAAAGAAAAACAAAGCGTCATTATGGTGTTAAACGCTGAAGGAACGGAAACAATTAAAAGGCTATACGGTGATAAGGTAGTTCGTTTCTTTATTTATGCTGATAGTGACACGGTAATTGAGCGACAAAAAAAGCGCGGTGATTCAGAAGAGGATATCAAACGACATATTGCACATTATGAGGAGTCCATGGCGTATAGAGAAGAGTGCGAACATATTTTTGAAAACTTTGATTCTTCCCATACCGCTTTTGAAATCACTAAGTTGTTTGAGAACTATCTGAATGTACAATTTCTTGAAGAATGATAGTGGAAAGCCTGTGATTAAGATGGGTGAAATGGGATAAAGGAAAAGACAACGCTCTGCAGAAAAAGCAGAGCGTATTTGTTTTCAAACATGCAGGCGAAGCTGTCTTAGTTGAATATAGCGGTGAGCTTATATGCCAGGCTTGTCCGATTGGCAACATTAAGTTTCTCGTATATATTTCTTAAATGTTTTTTAACAGTGTTAATGCTAATCCAGAGCTCATTGGCAATCTGCTCGTTCGTACGTCCTTTTATCACCAGCTCGCAAATCTCCAGCTCTCGCCTGGACAATCTTTGTTCTACTGTCTTTTGCTCCATTTCTTCTTCAGAGAAAAGGTAGATACCATATCGATTGGGGTGATCGGTTAAGATGCCTTTTATTTCAGGCACGACCTGCAAGGTCCAATGCTCACTCCCTGGAAAACTGATTTTTATATTTATTCCTGCCTTCCAATTGGGATGAGAATACACATAGTAATGTAAAAACTCTTCAATTGACGATGCACCTCTTTTAAATGTCTGACAGATATGTTGAGCAGCTTCATTAACAAAGTGAATGTTATGAGTGTAATCAACGAGTACAAACCCGGTAGTTGAAACGTTTGTACGTGCTTCCAGCAACCTTTTTTGATAGCTTATATCCTCCAGGCGCATATAATTGCCCAGCACGTGGCTGATATGGTTAGACAGAAAAGTTAAACGCTTACAATCCTTTTCGGTATAAGGCTTTTCTTCTTGTAACCGGGCCATTCCTATTACGCCACACAACTTGCCCTCGTCCATAAAATATACAACCATCTCGTGATAGTAATTATATTTACGCATGAACATGAAATAGTAATTTGTTTTTTCATATTCTGGCAGTGACATAACATCATCTATACGCAGCGCCGGGTAGGTAGGGAAGGTAGCTAACTGTTTTTTTGGGTGCAAGATATCATATTGAAAAAAGCATTCCATATAATCATAAAGAACTTGATCAGAAATATTCCAAATCTCTGGGCTGTAAAGGTTTCCGTGATGATCGGCTAACCAAAATATAGAGCGGCTATAACCGAATAAATCAGCAAGCGATGTTTGGACTTTTTTTCGGAAAAGGGAGGGTGGAACACGAATTTCATTGAGAAAATGAAAAATTTGTTCGTACTCTTTTTTTGAAAAATTCATAGCCGACCCCTTTCGTGAAGCGTATGGATTTGAAATGCCTTCTGCTTTAATTATCCTTTCGGGTAATTGGTTCTTGTTTATTATTCTGCCATAATTATAAAAACAAACAGCTAAGAAATCCATTAATTTTCTAAAAATTCAATGAAATAATAAGCTGTAGGAGGTAAGATACATGCGGAAAACAGGATTTGTTTGTCACGAGAGCTATTTTTGGCATGATACAGGTAATGGAGCTTTGTTTCTTCCACCGGGCGGATGGATAGAAAGTGACATTCATTCTGAAAACCCGGCAACCAAACGGCGGTTTAAAAACTTGCTGGAACGCAGCGGTCTATCTTCAAGCCTTACATATCTTGAACCTCGTTTGGCAACGAGAGAGCAAGTTCAACTGTACCATACATCGGAATACATTGATAAAGTAAAAAAGTTAAGTGATACAACGGGTGGAGATGCTGGGGAGCTGGCGCTTGTCGGATCCGGTTCCTATGAGATTGCACTTCTTTCAACCGGAGGGGCACTTACGGCAGTAGACGCTGTCATGACAGGACAAGTCGATAACGTATACGCTCTTACACGCCCACCAGGCCACCACGCAGAAAAAGAACTCGGCATGGGGTTTTGTTTGTTTAACAATGTCGCTATCGCCGCTGCATATGCCCGTGAGACGTATAACTTGAAAAGAATTCTTGTTCTAGATTGGGATGTGCATCATGGAAATGGTACAGAGAGTGCTTTTTATGATGAGTCCGGAGTGCTGTTTATTTCTCTTCATCAAGAGATGAATTTCCCGCCGGAAAGAGGGCTTGCAGAGCATGTTGGAGAAGGAGAAGGAGAGGGATTCAACGTGAATATTCCTCTTCCAGCCGGAACTGGAAATGCAGGGTACATGTATGCCTTTGAAACGGTGGTTAAGCCGATTGTCGACCAATTTCAACCAGAGCTAATTCTACTCTCCGCCGGACAAGACCCGAGCATGTTCGATCCTCTTGCCAGAATGATGGTAACTGCCGAAGGATTTCGTACATTCACTTCTTTTATGCTAAAGTTGGCTGATAAGCATTGCGATGGGCGTCTCGTCGCTTGCCATGAAGGTGGCTATAGTGCTCCGTATGTCCCTTTCTGCTCGCTTGCGATTGTGGAAGAAATGAGTGGTATCCGAACGGAAGTCGAAGATCCGTTTATTGCTGCTATGTATAAAATCCCTACCAATGAATTGTATGATATTCAAAAACAGTATGTGGATCAGGTAAAGGAAATTCAATCGAAGTACTGGAATATGGAGTATCAAGCTTCTTTATAATCAAAAGATGGGTCCAGTGTTAAATGCTATATGAAGAACACTTGGCATTTGGGTATAGGAAATATATACAATGAACAATCAGTCTTTCTTCATTACGAAGAGAGGCTTTTTTAATGAAGGAAAAAGAATAAAATTCATAGTTCAGGCAACTAATTCATAGATTGTATCGTATATTTAAGTAGGTAGGAAGCGAACAGAGGCAGGTAAGTAAGTTTGCTGGTGTATGTATATAAATTACACTTGATATTTTGACAGGGGAATGTGGTGGGAAGTAGGAAATTCGGAAAAAAGAAGAGGTTGGATGCGCCCTGCGATCCGGCAGAAGAAAGGCCAGCGTGTCATTTTCCGACCGCTCTCGCCCACCGCCCTTCCTTCTTTTCTTACCTCTCACCATAAAAATTTGTTGATTTATCAAATCAGATGTATATAGTAATGTACAGAATACGCATAAATATGGTACTAGCCTCTTTTTTTTCCTGTGCTATAATCAGAAGGTATGAACCAAACTGGCGCTAAGAATATAGCGGGTGTACATATCCTGCGCGTGTTCTGCTCTTGAGCGCAAGGGACAGGTTTATATCCAGCAAGTTATTTTTTTATTGGGGAGGAGTGACGGAAGTGAGGAAGTTGTTTTTAGCCCTGCTTCTTTTTCTTCTAACGACGGCGACTGCATATGCAGATGCGGCACCGGGCGATACGATTGTAACATACGGTCACAATTTGACACCGGCACAGAAAGAGCAAATTAAAGGCCGGTTTGGTGCGCCAAGCGGAGCGCAGGAGATTACTGTAACGAATCAGGAAGAACATAAATACCTTGACGGATTGCTTAGTAAAAGCGTCATTGGAACCCGAGCTCTTTCGTCGGCCATGATTCAAGTTGCCGAACAAGGGAATGGCATTAACGTACAGACAAACAATATCACATGGGTCAGCAAAGCGATGTACGAGAATGCGCTCGCGACTGCAGGCGTGAAGGATGCAATAGTAAAAATTGATGCTCCGTCACCGGTATCCGGAACAGCAGCATTGACCGGTATCATGAAAGCATACGAGACGGTGACCGGTACGAAAATCGATGAGAACCAGAAAAAAGTCGCCAGCGAAGAGATGGTAACTACGGCGAAAATCGGGGATCAAATCGGGGATAAAGAAAAAGCGGCTGAGCTTCTGACCCGGCTGAAAGCTGAGCTTGCCAAACAAACCGGCAATATGTCTGATGATCAACTGCGTGAGATGATTCGCAATGTGGCCAATCAGATGGGACTGCAATTGTCTGATTCGGAGATTGAATCACTTGTTAGTATTCTGCGTAAAATTCAAAATTTGAATATTGATTGGAACAAAACGCTTGATCAAATCTCAAGCTATAAAGGACAAGTTCAAGACTTCTTGAACAACAACCCGGAAGCGAAATCGCTCGTACAGGAAATTTTGCAATTCCTAAAAAATTTAATCGATCAGATTTTGAGCTGGTTCAAGTAGCGCAGTAGGTGTTGTCAAACATGTTGTTAGGTTTGACATTTCTGACAAGACGAGGTAGTATAATGTACAATTAAACAAATGCATACGAAGCAAGACACTCTTATCTAGAGAGGTGGAGGGATATGGCCCGATGAAACCTCAGCAACCGCAGGTGCAGCCTGAAAGGTGCTAATTCCATCAAAGCTTTGCGAAGCTTTGAAAGATGAGAGGAGGAACTTGGTATATACCATCCAACCCTCTTCTCCGGAAGAGGGTTGTTTATTTTTGTAGGCAGAAAACGTTGGGAGGATATGAATGATGAAAAAATGGAAGATTGCCCTGTTGGGATTAGGAACAGTAGGTTCCGGGGTGGTAACGATTCTGCAAACACATGGAAAACGTATTCGTAAACAGCTTGGGGCCGATCTAGAAGTAGTCGGCGCGCTGGTGCGTAATCCGGCAAAGTCGCGCAAGGTAGAGGTAGAGAGTGATGTATTAACGACGGATATTCAAACGATTTGGGAACGGGAACCAGATATTATAATTGATGCGATGGGCGGGCTGGACCCAACGCTTGGCTATATAGAAGAAGCGATTAGCCGGCAATGTCATGTTGTCTCGGCGAATAAAGAAATGTTGGCCGCGTATGGTCCACATCTGCACCATTTGGCTGAAGAGCAGAATGTCTCTTTGCTGTATGAAGCGAGCGTAGGCGGCGGTATCCCGGTTCTGAACGCGTTAAGTCAACTATTACATGCAAATCGCATCACGCGTGTATATGGTATTCTAAACGGAACAACCAATTATATTTTGACCAAGATGGAAGAAGAAAACCTTGCTTATGAAGAAGTGTTAGCGCAAGCGCAGGAATTGGGATTTGCGGAAGCGGACC
Source organism: Aneurinibacillus migulanus (assembly GCF_001274715.1). Taxonomy (GTDB): domain Bacteria; phylum Bacillota; class Bacilli; order Aneurinibacillales; family Aneurinibacillaceae; genus Aneurinibacillus; species Aneurinibacillus migulanus. Next base: position 2,712,761 of record NZ_LGUG01000004.1, read on the forward strand.
CGACGGCGGATGTAGAAGGATATGATGCGTTTAATAAAATCCAGATTATAGGCCATCTCTGTTTTGGAGGAAAGACACAGCCGCTCGCAAGTGAGCGAGAAGGGATTGTATCCGTTACAAGCGAAGAAATAGAAGTATACGGAAAACTCGGATACCGTGTGAAGTTGCTGGCAGTAGCAGAGCGGCAAGGCAGCGGCTATAGTTTGCGTGTCGGTCCAACACTCGTGCCGCATAGCCATCAGTTGGCTGGAGTAAAAAACGAATATAATGCTGTTTTTGTAACTGGTGATATTGTGGGGGACTTGTTGTTTACAGGTAAAGGTGCCGGTGCGCTGCCTACAGGAAGTGCAGTTGTTGAAGATGTGCTACAAGTCGTAAGCGGACGTACATTTGCGCTGGAGCAGGAAGAGGCTGGCGGCCGAACAGTTATACATGGGGAAGCAGAGACGTCAGAAGCGGTTGCCGCCTTTTTCACGCTTCCAAAGCGTGAGACGGATTCAGCGAAAATCCGGCTTCTATCGTTTCTTTCTTCCGAAGCAGGTTTTCTGCATGCGGTTGATACGCTCGAGGCCGGGGAAGGCTCTTATATTGCCGCTATACTCAGTGGTGCAGATGTACAAGTATTACAGGCATTTGCTAAGCATGTAGATGCTGTGCTTCATCTACGTGCCGTACTTGATGACAGGCTTGCCCTTGCTTTCCGGGAAGCAAATGTTACGCTTCCGATCTAAACAGTAATGTTCACTATTTTTCACTGAAAGTATCGATGTTCAAAAACATTACAAAAGGACAAAGAAAACGTAATTTTTCATAATATAACGTATATCAGCAAGAATCAATCGCCGTTTAAGAAGATTAGCTCCCTCTAACGTGGTCATTCTCTTCCTTTCTATAGCACAAATGATTGGAGAATGGTTATGGCTTTTCGGTATAATATATTTGAGCAGGAAAAAATGTATGGGAGAGATTTGTATGGCTCAACGAGTAGCCACCGAATACAAGAAACTTGTCCTTGAATTAAGCACATGGCAGCTGCAGTCTTTTATTGAAATGTTTCAGAATACAGAATTTGAAACAGAAGTTCGAGTGTATGATAATGGCGAGAAAGAAATCGTATTGTTTGATAGGGGAGGGGAAATCCCGCTATCCTTTAAACTGATTGGCGATATGTACACCTTTGAAGGCGGATATACAATCCGGGACGCCAAACTGGCCAATCATATGCGGCAGGCCGTGCGCCGCTTTAAAGGCAACGCGGTCGTACATCGCATGTATCCGACGTATACGATGATTTATCATTACCAGGAAGGTAAAGTAATGAGAATCATTGAACAGAAAGGTGATGGTCAAACGCTTGTCTTCGAGTACCGTGACACTATAGGCGATTTGCAACGTCTGTATGAGTCACGAGGAGTAGAAGATCAGATCGCTTGGCTCAGAGTGCATATTGACCAATTGCTTGATTTCCGCAATCGGCGCCAAGCAGCCCATTTGCCGACGAGGGACGTGGACCGGCAATTAGCCGACCTCTCTCATCAGCTATTCATGTTAGAAGCATAGCATGGCTAGAAAGATCACTCCAAGAAAGATAAGAAGTTGTTGCAAAAAATGTAGAATCATGTTATATTCCTTGTTGTGAACAAAATTAGGAACCAGGATTCACTCAAGGAAGTTTCTCCTCGAATTATAGTGAATGACGTAGGTCCTAGCGAGATTGATGAACATATTATTGCTAGGAGGGGGGACCGAAACGTGGAATATTCTACTTTCGGAAGACATGTTGCGATTGATACTTGGGGTGTTGATTTTGAGAAGTTGAACAGTGCGGAATTTCTGCAGAATCATATGGTTGAAGCTGCAGAAGCTTGTGGTGCGACTGTATTATCTGTACAGGCAAAGCAATTTGAGCCGCAGGGTGCCACAGTACTGGTTCTGTTATCGGAAAGCCATATTTCCATTCATACGTATCCTGAAAGAGGATTCGCGGCACTTGATTGTTATACGTGCGGCGAAACTGTGGATCCTGAATTGGCTATCCAATACATGGTCAATATTCTACAACCGGAAAAAATGTACGCTCGCAAATTAATTCGGGGCGTAGGTGAGATGGAAGTTGTGGAATCTGATGTGTTAAAACAAAAACAAAACGCATAGAAGCGAATATTTCTACGAATAAAAAACCACCCTGAAACTTAGAGGCCACTGAAAAACTAGCGTTTTTTAGAGTAACTAAATTGATTCATCAAAAAAGACGACTCTAATTCAGTATTTGAATGCAGAGTCGTCTTTTTCCCCGTTATCACTAGCTGTATCTCTCGCTTTTAACCCATTAGTTTCAATATCCTTTTCAAATTCACTGTAAATATAGCCATTGCCCCTTGTAATTCCATACCAATAAGACCCGAGGATGACGCCACATCATACCCGTGTCGGTGCTTTAACTCACTATTTTTAGCTTCAATTTTATATCGTTCTTTCGATTTTTCTTTAAAATACTCACTTTCTTGAAATTTTTCCTGTTCTACATGTTCGTTGGATTTAATACTAACAGAATAACTCTTGCTTTTGGCTCCTTCTTTATAACATCCTTCTTTAAAAGAACATCGCTTACACCTTTCAATATCAAAATAGTACGTATTTTTTTGATTTTTACCTACCCCTTTTTTTCCTTGTCGAGCTTTCCGGATCGCCATATGTCCTGCTTTACATACATACATTCCTGCATCTTTATTGAATTCAAATTCATCTTCCTTCTTTCGATTCCCTTGTGTAACGGAAGGATTTAATTTAGCGACTAATTTGATATCGTTCTCCTGACTATATTCAATATTTCCTTTTTCCGAATAAGCAGTATCACCAATTACGGTTTCAATCTCCATGCCAGCTGCCACACTTTTTTCAACTAACGTCTGTAATTGTTTTCCGTCATTTTTTTCACCGGTCGTAATGGTTGCGGCCGTGATCAGCCGTTCTTCACTCATGGCTATGTGTGTTTTGTATCCAAAAAACGAAGAATCCGCACTTTTATGCCCCACCTTTGCATCTTGATCTTCTGAGATCGGCAACGGTTCGATATCATCAGCGACGACTTCTTTAAGACGGTTTACCTGTTCCTTTACTTTTGGATACTCGGAAATACTGCCTTCCTTTTCGATCACGTCAATAAGCTTTTGACAGTAGTCGATCTCATCTTCCAATACATTCGTTGCGTTTTTGGCGGGGAACTTGTTTTTCATGGTTTCATCTAGGGTATATACGACTTTTCTCAACTTTTTTGAGTGATCCATCAGGATTTCTTTAGGGGACTTCTGATTGTACCGAGCTTTCGTATGAGTGGCATCGACGATAATGGCTTTACTTTTGATAATCCCCTTTTCAATGGCGATTTCTACAGTCTTATTGATCAACATATCCAAAAGGTCGATATCTTTTAAACGCAGTTTCCGAAACTTGGTCAATGAACTTGATTCAATCACAGACTCTTCAGGCGCCATTTGAAGAAAATACTTAAAAGACATGTCATATTTCGAACGTTCAACCACGTCGACATCAGACAAGTCATAGATCGACTTCAACAATAAATATTTGAACATACGAATCGGGTCGATGGCGTTTCGACCGTTATCAAGGCAATATTTATCTTTAAGCTCGTCATATAAAAAAGAGAAGTCGATCAGTTCGTTAATTTTTCGCAACAGGTTATCCTTTGGAATGACCAAATCATAAATAGCCATAAACGGACTGAAGATCATGGATTGTTGTTTTTGAATCATCGTAACCACCCGCATAAATTGATACCTTGATTATACAGAAAAAAGGTATAATCTCCTCACAAATGGAGGGATGATACCTTTTTTAGGTCAAGAGGACTTTTTCAGTGGCCTCGAAACTTATGGGTGGTTTTTTTAATGATTAGGAACATATATTGCTTTATTTAACAGAATCCTCACTTGCCTCTGGAAAATTTGGCATTTATGATGAATAAAGGTAAGGCAATATATATCGGAGGTCTAATGAATGAGTCAATTAATTGATGTGGAGAACAAGCGGAGAATGCCGGAGGATGTACTTGCTTACATCAATAATGGCGATGATCTCATCGTTCCGCTGGCTAATGGCGAACCGAGCGTTCTGCTGGACATGATTGAAAAGAATGCGGAGCGTTGGTCTGGCGTGCGTATCCATCAGATGCATGCCCTAAAAGAGCGCGATTATATTCACGGCAAATTTGGTGATCACCTGCGTCATGTTGCGTATTTTTTAAGCGGAGCGTCGCGAAAAGCATTTCTTGCCGGAGGATGCGATCTTGTTCCCAATCATTTTCATGAGGTGCCGCGTTTACTGCGGGAAACGACAAAAGCATCCTTAATTCTTGCGGCGGCGGCGCCAATAGACGAACATGGCTATTTCTCGCTTGGAACACAAGCGGACTATATTGCCTCTTTTATCGGTAAAGTGCCATTTTTCCTGGAAGTGAATCCGAACATGCCACGGACATTTGGTGCCAATCAGGTACATATCAGCCAGATTCAAGGATACATTGAAGTAAATTATCCGTTGCATGAAGCTAGAGAACCTCAGATTACGGAAACGGATCGTCGTATTGCTTCCTATGTGGTTGAACGTATTCAAAATGGTGCTACCTTGCAGGTAGGCATCGGCGCGATTCCTAATGCAATTATCGGTTTTCTTGAAAATCACAAGAATTTGGGCATCCATACCGAACTGTTAACAGACGGTATTGTCGATTTGGCCGAGAAAGGTGTTGTCAACGGTATCGAGAAGAAAACCCATGTTGGAAAAATCGTGGGCACTTTTGCACTTGGCTCCAAGAAGCTATATGATTTTATTGATGAGAATACGGGTGTGGAGATGCTCCCAGTTGACTATGTGAATGATCCTCGCATTATCGGTCAAGAGGATAATATGATCTCTATTAATGCCACTACTGAAGTTGATTTTATGGGACAATGTGCATCCGAGACGATTGCCGGCCGCTATTACAGTTCTAGCGGGGGACAGGCCGATTTTGCGCGCGGTGCGCGCTTCGCTAAGAATGGTAAAGGCTTTATCTGCCTTCATTCCACAACGCGGGATGGTTCGATTTCCCGTATTCGTCCGCAATTGACTATCGGTTCGGCTGTAACTACATCAAAAAATGATGTTGATCATATTGTTACCGAGTATGGTGTGGCATCTTTGCGCGGCAAAAGTATTGCTCAACGCACGAGGGAATTATTGGCGATTACGCATCCAAAATTCCGTGAAGAACTAGAGTTCGAAGCGAAGAAGTTCGGATTGCTATCATAAAGTGAAACCAACAATCAGCGGGGCTTTCCTTCCTCCACTGATTGTTAATTAAACGTAGGATAAAGAGCAAAAAGCCGTTCCCTAGATATTGGCTGATGACAAAGGCACCGTTTTTATAAACGGTGCCTTTGTAAATATCAGGTCAAATGTATTTAGAAGCTCTCTTTGATTACGAGCTGATCTAGAGAGAAGCGAGTGGACGGACGAGCCGGAGATTTTGCTTTTCCTAAGGTGATAAGCATGACTGGAACGTAGCGTGCTGGTATGTTCAATTCTTTGATTAATGCCTCACGATCAAATCCACCTATCGGGCAGGTATCATACCCTTTTGTTTTTGCTGCCAGCATCAGTTGCATCGCCGAGAAGCCTGCATTCAAAAAGGCTTGTTCACGAGCGGTTTGTTTGTCTTGATATGCTCCTTTAATCTGGCCAACCAAATTGGTATAAAGCTCCTGGCTCATAAACCCGGCTTCAACAGCTGGGCTGAAGACCGGTTCCGCTGATTTATCAGCTTCAAGATCGCCTAAAATGACGATGGTTGCCGAGGAGTCGGCTACCTGACGTTGGCCGTATGCGATTGGCAGAACCCGTTCCTTGTTGGCTTGCTCTGTGATGACCAGATAACGCCAATGTTGCAGATTCCAAGCAGAAGGAGCGGTTGCAGCTAACTCCAAGATTTCATTCAATTCCGCTTGAGGAATCTTATAGTCTGATATGTATTCCTTTACCGCGTGGCGGGCACGTATTACTTCTTCTGCTGTCTGTAGGTTCTGTTCAGTGGTTTGTGACATTTCTTACAAGCCTCTCTTTCAAGATGTATTCTTTACAACTGATCATATAATATCAAAGTAACTTCTTTTTTGGAAGTAACAAAATGAAAAAGTTACTTATTCAGAATCACACCTGTTGATTATCCATCTATGGATATCAAGGGTGTTGATTGTTTAGAGAGGACAAGACCACCATAACGGGACACAAACAAGGCCTTTCGTCTCCTTTCCCGAGCGGTTGCCCTGGCCAGGGCAAAAGCGGCTCTCTACGCTTCCGTGCGGGAGACGAACTGACGCATGCTTGGGACACGGTGTGGTGGCTATTAACTCTGGATCGTACTGGATAATCAACACCCTTTCTAAACAATCGCCAGCTGTTTTATTTTCACCTAGAGGTGTTGACTTGATACTTCTTGCGGAAATATATAAATTACACTTGATATTTTGACAGGGTAGCGTGGTTGGAAGGAGGCGATTCAGAAAAAGAAGAGGGTGGATGCGCCCTGCACTCCAGCAGAAAAAAGGCCAGCGTGTCTTTTCCGACCGCTCCCGCCCTTCCTTCTTTTCTTCCCTCTCACCACAAGAATTTGTCGATGTATCAAATCAGATGTATATAGATTGTGTCTGATAAGGAGGATAGGGCCACAGAGAAAGCGAAATAATAAAAAGAACCCGGTATATAAACCGGGTCTATGTTATTTATTTCGCTCCAGCGAGCAGTGCTGTATGGAGAGTAATTGTTCCTAAGTCTCCACTGATGGAAGTTTCACTTTATGGTGTGTACTGCGTCGTGCGCTACCCGTACAGAGTAAAAGCCGTTTTGTACAGGGTATAGCACCAGACGAGCTTCTTTGTTTTTGGGCATAAGACGAAGGACAGCAGAGACCTCTTCTTCACCAACAATGACTTCTTTTTGTTCATGTTTCAAGCGATGAAGCAAATCGTCATAATAAGGGGAATGCGTTGCAGGCAAACATTCACAGTGGTACGTATACATTCCGCATTTGCAAATGTACGGATTTTCCATGGCAAAGTGCCCCTTTCCCGATGATTTGTCATATGCCGAGCCCTGTTGTCAGGTTTATTATAGCACAATAAAAGGAAAGTAAAGGTATGTTAATGCAATAATTGTGAATTTTTTGTAGTTTTTTCTTGTGAAATGGGTCTTTATGTATGTTACATAAAATGGGGGATAGTATGTCAAAAGCATTCTTCTTAGATCGAGATGGTGTAATTAATGAAAATCCGCATCCGATTAATCATGTAGGCCAATTTGCTTTCATTTCTGGAGCAGTGGATGCAATCCGTACGCTTCATGAACACGGATATAAAGTGTTTGTCGTAACGAATCAGGGGGGCGTAGGACTTGGATTTATGGAGCAGGAAGCACTTGATGAAATCCATAGGCATATGGATGAGAGAATTACCGAAGCGGGCGGAATGATCGCCGAAATCGTAGCATGTACACACAAACCGAAATCCGGTTGTGCTTGCCGAAAGCCAGAGCCTGGCATGATGCTTGATTTAGCAAAGCGGCATCACATCGACATCGGGCAAAGCTATATGGTAGGCGATTTCTATACTGACATTCAGGCGGGACACCGCGCTGGTTTAAAAACAGTATACATTGGTAAAGAGAATATAAAGGGAAAGACCCCACAGCCGGACTATGTCTTCGGCTCACTTTATGAAGCCGTTTCTTCACTTGTCGGTACAAGCGAACGTTCATAGTGAGCAACGCATATAGATGTAGAAAAGAGAGGATGAAACGTAAAATGAGCGATATAAAAAACCTATATGAGCGATATAATAATATGCCGACAAGCGAATTGGAAGACATTTTATACGATATTGAAATGTCGGCAGCGCTGACCCTTGGTATGAATACATATACCGAACAGCAGCATAAGCAGGTACTACGACAAATCCTGAAAGAACGGGGCGTAGATATCAACCGGTTATTTGAAGCATAGAGTACATTCTCGCTCCTGTACATTTGTGATAAGATAAAGAAGGTGAGCAACAAATTTTATCCTGTAAAGGAGCACGAGAGATGTATCATCGTACACAGACCAGACCTGTAAAGGTGGGGAATTTAACAATCGGGGGCAGCGACCAGGTAATCGTCCAGAGTATGACGACTACGAAAACCGCGGACGTGAAAGCGACGGTAGAGCAGATTCACCGGCTTGAGGAAGCAGGTTGCCAGATTGTCCGTGTGACCGTGAACAATATGGAAGCGGCAGAAGCGATTAAAGAGATTAAGAAAAACATCTCTATTCCGCTCGTTTCCGATATCCATTTTGACTATAAGCTTGCGTTAAAAGCGATCGAAAACGGAATTGATAAAGTACGGATTAATCCGGGCAATATTGGAAAGCGGGAAAAAGTCGAGGAAGTGGTGCGTGCATGTAAAGCGAATGGTGTGCCTATCCGCATCGGAGTGAATGCAGGTTCTTTAGAGAAACATTTGCTGGAGAAATACGGATATCCGACGGCGGAAGCAATGGTAGAAAGCGCCCTGCATCATATCGCTATCCTTGAAGAGCTTGATTTCCATGATATTATCGTATCATTGAAAGCGTCCAATGTGCCGCTGGCGATCGAGGCGTACCAAAAAGCGGCTGCCGCATTCAATTATCCGTTGCATCTAGGCATTACGGAAGCGGGCACGTTGTTTGCTGGTACGGTAAAAAGCGCAGCAGGTCTTGGTACGTTACTGGCGCAGGGCATCGGCTCGACAATGCGCGTTTCGCTTAGCGCTGACCCGGTAGAAGAGATTAAGGTGGGACGCGAACTGTTAAAATCGTTCGGACTCCTGTCCGACGCGGCGACGCTAATCTCTTGCCCGACATGCGGACGCATCGAGATTGATTTGATTTCTGTGGCAAACGAAATCGAAGATTATATTTCTAAGATAAAAGCTCCGATTAAAGTGGCCGTGCTTGGCTGTGCGGTAAACGGACCGGGAGAAGCACGTGAAGCAGATATCGGTATCGCAGGCGCGCGCGGTGAAGGGCTGTTATTTAAACATGGTGAGATCGCCCGTAAAATACCTGAAGAGAATTTAGTGGAAGAACTGAAGAAAGAAATCGATGAACTGGCCGAGATTTACCACCGTACCGGGGCATTGCCACGCCCGGCGCATATGAAGTAGAAGAGCCGGATAAGAAAGAGGAACTTCCGAACCTAATCATTTTCATATAAGGAATAAATAGGAAGAATATCCATGAAATTCACCCGTTTTACGGGTGAATTTTTTTATTTTGTGTATCTTTACGAAGTTTCGTGTAGAATTCTGTCGTTCGGTTTTACACTTTATTTATAGACGTAAACGTTAAAAACAGAATGAAAGCGGTGACAAGATGAAGAAATTCGGACTTGTATGGCAGATTCTTATTGGTCTGATTCTCGGTATCGCCGTGGGGGCAATTTTCTACGGAAATCCGAAAGTAGCGGAAGTTCTCGATCCGATTGGTCAAATCTTCCTTCATTTAATCAAAATGATCGTCGTACCGATTATTATTTCTACGCTTATTGTAGGGGTAGCCGGTGTCGGCGGAGGGAAAAGTCTGGGTCGACTTGGTGGAAAGACGATTCTTTACTTTGAAATTGTAACAACAGTTGCAATCATTATCGGTTTGATGGCAGCGAACATCTTCCAGCCTGGTGCTGGTATCGATATGTCTCAGCTTTCACAGACGGATATTAGCAAATATGTGCATACGACAGAAGAAACACAGGCGCATGGATTTGCAGAAACATTGGTTAACATTGTTCCTACAAACATTGTTCAATCTATGGCTAAAGGGGACAACCTGGCAATTATTTTCTTTGCAGTCATGTTTGGTCTTGCACTGGGCCAAATCGGGGAACGGGGCAAACCGCTTCTTCATTTCTTTGAACTCGTTGCAGATACGATGTTCAAGTTGACAAATATGATTATGAGATTCGCTCCATTTGGTGTGTTTGCTTTGATTGGAGTAACAGTATCCAAGTTTGGTCTCTCTTCGTTGATTCCGCTTGGTAAGCTAATGATTCTTGTATATTTGACGATGATTTTCTTTATTGTAGTAGTTCTTGGATTAATATCAAAATGGGCGGGCATAAATATCTTCCGCTTAATGGTAACATTAAAAGAAGAATTATTGCTTGCGTATTCTACGTCAAGTAGTGAAACGGTACTTCCACGCATTATGGAAAAGCTTGAGAAAATGGGCTGTCCAAAAGCGATTGTGTCGTTTGTTGTACCTACCGGATACTCCTTTAATCTGGATGGTAGTACGCTGTATCAAGCATTGGCAGGTATTTTCATTGCTCAAATGTACGGCATTGACTTGTCAATTGGACAGCAAATTACATTTATGCTTGTCTTGATGCTTACGTCTAAAGGAATCGCGGGTGTACCTGGTGTGTCGTTCGTGGTACTTTTGGCAACGCTTGGCTCCGTAGGTATTCCGATAGAAGGACTTGCGTTCATTGCTGGTATTGACCGTCTGCTCGATATGGCTCGTACGGTAGTTAACGTAGTGGGTAACAGCGTGGCAGCAATCGTTATGTCCAAATGGGAAGGCCAGTTCAACAAAGAACAAGCAAAAGACTATCTTAAAAACCCTGGTCGCCCAGTAGAGAGCAACTAGGAAAGCATATAAAAGCTCCCCTGCATACACGTTGTAGGGGAGCTTTTATATGGTCTGCCTTGCGCCTTTGCAAAACGAAGTTAAAATTTATATGCATGGGAACGGAAACTTTCCATAATATTAATAAAGAACAGAAGAGTGTACAGGCTTAGGAGGATGCCGGTTGAATTTCGTTTTTTTTATCCTTTATATTATTCTGATTTTACTCATCATCGAAATCTCTACCATGCTTCTGCAAGCCACTGGCCTACGCAGAGAAATAGCGAGGTTTCAGGCTATTTCTCTGCTGACGGGAACCGGCTATACGACTACAGAATCAGAGTTAATTATTATCCATCCGTTTCGACGGCTCATCGCTTCCTTTCTCATTATTTTTGGTACGATTTCGTTTGCCGTCATTTTGTCGTTTGTTATTAGCTTTTTTGTTAGTAGTACGATGTATCTTTCAAGCTTAGGCTTAGGACTTGGTGTATTAATTTTCATTCTTTTTCTGTTGCGTATTCCTGCAGTGCATCGTCTGCTGGTTAAGGCTGTAAGCCACAGGTTTGAGAGGTATCATGGACGGAACTCATTCAGTGAAGGTATTTTTCACCAGGGTGGTAACTATGTGATGCGCCAGTTTCACGTAACAGAAGCGCATATTGGCATTGTAAATATTCCGCTAAAAGAGTTGAATTTAGCGCAACAAGATGTAAAAATCATGAGTATAAGAAGAAATGGCCATATTATCAAATATCCTACGGGAAGTACAACCATGCAGCTCGGGGACATCGTAATGGTATATGGAGATGCGGAGAATGTCCGCAGGTTTTTCATTCTCAGCGGAGGTAATACAAACTAAAGAGATATAATGAAAAACGAGATAAGGGGTTTGATTGAATATGAAAAAAGGGTTGTATGAGCGCTACGTACCGGATACGCTGTTATATGCGGGAGAAGCAGGAGAACTGTATAGGGGACACGATAGTGTTCTGCGGCGGGATATCCTATTGTGCATCTTTCCGCACAAGGTAGCACAGACGGAACGTATCATGCACGGTTCTTCCGCCTTACAGATTCTCGACCGCGGCGAGACGGGGGACGAAGGATTTGTCGTGCTGGAGTATGTACCCGGCTTGCTACTGGATTCAGCACCGAATGCCCGTAAGCTTTCGTTGAAAGAAGCACTGGGCATGGCTCGCGGGTTTGTACAGATTTTACAGGAAGCGGATCGAACGATAGGGCGCGGCCTGATGCTTACTAAATATAATCTGTGGCTGACAGAGGCTGGCGAGATAAAGGTGGTTAATACGTGGGAAGTAAGTGAAGATGCGGTTGGACATGAAATCAGCGATATGTTTCGACTGATGCATCACTTGATGTTCGGTGCGGTTGAGATCGAACTTCCAATTAGCCAGGTTATTGAAGAGATGGCGCTCTCTTATGCAGGCGATCCGTTCGTTATCCGCAAGTCATTGCGGGCCATCTGGCGGCGTGAGGAGAAGATGAGCACTGAACAATATGAGCGAATGCTTGCGCAAACGCTCGAAGATATTACGTCTTTGTATCAATATATTAAGAAAACGCAGGTAGGAGCTCGTTCCTCTGTCTCTTTTGAAAAGCGGAAAGAAATGCGGCAGGAAGAAACAGAACAGCCTATACGGAGTGCACATTTGAAAAATACAGGTGCGAAGAAGAAACGCTTTCCTAGACTTTCAACGAAACGATTGACGGCCGTAGCATTGCTGGCAATCGTATGCATAACGGCGGTTGCTTTTATGCAAAACGATAACCCAAGCTCTGCCAAGTCCGTTGAAGCGGTAACGCCGAACACTGCTGCTGAACCGCCGAAAGCGGAAAATAAGTTGGGTGTAGAAGTGCCAGATGTGAAAGGATTATCACTTGAGGAAGCCGGACAGAAGTTGACTCAGGCCGGACTCCATTACAAATATTATCTGGAATCCTCGATTCATAAGAAGGGGACCGTGCTGAAACAAAGCCCGGCAGCAGGAGAAAAGGTATCGCGGTTAGAGCCTATTGAGCTTTGGGTCAGCGATTGACCATAAGAAAAATGATGTTAAATAGCACCATAGTGTGCTATTTTTTTTGTAGGTAAAAACAAACAGAAAGTAGGGATGATATGCACCAGGCATTACAGGGGATGAAGGTGCTGGACGTAACCCGATTGCTGCCGGGACCGCTATGCACAATGTACTTGGCGGATTATGGCGCAGAAGTTATTAAAATCGAGGATCCTACGCTGGGGGATTATGCTCGTGAAATGGAGCCGATGCTTGCAGGTGCGGGGGCGTTGTACCAATTGGTCAATCGAGGTAAGAAGAGCATCACGCTGAATCTGCAACAGGAAGAAGGAAAAGAGATACTCCGTAGACTTGCACGCGAAGCAGATATTCTTGTGGAGGGATTCAGACCCGGCGTCATGCATAGGCTCGGGCTGGATTATGAAACCATCCGTCATGTCAATCCACGTTTAATCTACTGTTCGGTTACCGGTTACGGACAGAATGGACCATATGCAGAAAAAGCCGGCCATGATCTGAATTATATCGGTTTTACTGGACTACTTCATGAGGCGATTCATGCAGGCGGGCATCCTACAGCTTTTCTTCCACCTGTGCAAATTGCTGATATCGGTGCAGGTACTTTGCATGCGGTGAGTGGTATTCTGCTCGCCATAGTTCAACGGGAACGAACGGGAGAAGGGGCATATCTGGATATTTCTATGACGGATGGTGTGCTTCCGTTCATGATTCCGGCGCTTAGTTATTATCTGGCAGCCCAAGAGACGGGCCAAGCGACCTTTAATCCGCTAACCGGCGCTTTGGCGTGTTATAACGTATACGAGACTGGCGATGGCAAATGGATGGCGCTTGGCGCGTTGGAAGCGAAGTTCTGGCACCGATTTTGTGAAGTTGCGGAATTGAATGACTATATGCCGGATTATTGGTCACCTGATAAGCAGTCGCACATAAAAGAAGAAGTAGCGGCCTATTTTAAGGAACGGTCTGCCGCAGAGATTATGGGCGTGTTCGCTGATGAAGATGTATGCCTAACGCCCGTACTGTCGCTTGAAGAAGCGCTCCATGATATGCATCTACAGGCACGAGGTATGTTCGCGTACTGGGATGCATATCCGACTGTCACCCAGGTAAAGAATCCGTTGCTTGATGAAGCTATGCTTGCGTCTCAGACGTTCCCGCCGACACGAGGAGCAGATACAGAAGAGATACTTCGTGGGCTCGGGTATGACGCTCATACAATCCAGAACTTAAAACAAAGACAGATTATTTAGATTAGTCCTTCGGTCCGGCAGTGAGGCTTGCTTCAAATCGATCGAGCAAATCGAGAAAACGTTGGGCTTCACGTAACATGTGATCCGCCAATAGTGGGTGAATCACGCTGCGAAGACGACATTCTTCCACCATCTCTTTAATCGTTCGCTTAAAGTCGTACAGGGATTGTACTGTGAGTCGGCTTTCTTCAATCAAACGACTCAGTACCCGCCCCGTTTGTGATGCCGGGCGCATCGCTTCCAAATCTACCGCTTGAAACAGTAGTTGATCGAGTTGATAGCTGAGATCTGCTGCTTCAGTAATCAAATTGCGTTCAGACGGGTCCAACAAATGGCTGATGAACTTAGCATGATCGGACATGATACGGAGAAAGAATACATTTTCATTGATAACGGCATCTGGTAGCGGTTCGAGAATCCCTTTGTTAAGCTGCTCGATCCGATTCATGAAATAAGCTGCTTCACGACTTGCATGATCGACGAACAGTGGATAGCTATTCGTGATGATTTTACAGGAGAGGATAAGTTCCAGCACTTTACGTTCAAATGCCCAGAGATGTGAGGTCGCTTGATACGTTTCCATGTTGAGGCGGACGATATGTTCACGATCCGCATTGTCCGTAAAAGACACGGATTTCTCTTCGATGCTTTCGAATAAGTTGTGGAAATGGCTGGCTTCCTGGATGAGCTTAGGCTGGTCTACCGTGAATCCGAGGCGGAGAAAAAGCGCATGCTCCTTCATGATACGGCCCCAGAACTGAACCTCCTCCAATGAACGATTGACAAACAAGTTCGACATGCAGATTCCTCCTTCTAGATTTCGCGCTTATGCAAATAGTAAAGTATCGAGGTGGTCTATCTCCCTCAGTTGGTTCCGTACTACGATCTAGCTATTCGTTATATGGTTATGAGCTTTATTTAAGAGTTATACGGTGTTATTTTTCATGCAAAACAGGTAAGATAAGGAGGAAAGGGGCGAAAACATAATGAAGGAAATACAGACAACTGAACAATTTCAGGAAGCGGTTCAGTCGGATACGTTAACCATCGCAAAGTTCTATACCGACTGGTGCCCTGACTGCCACCGTATTGATCCGTTTATGCCGGAGGTGGAGGAAGCATATAAAGACAAGCTTATATTCATTAGTGTAAATCGGGATACGTTACCAGAATTGGGTGAGCAGTTGAACATTTTTGGCATTCCCAGCTTTGTCGCGTTTTGCCGAGGACAGGAGCTTATCCGCTTCGTGAGCCGGGCAGGGAAGACGCGCGAAGAAATCGAAGCATTTTTGGAACGCGCTGTTCAGGTAGCGGAAGCGCTGCAGAAATAAACCAAAGGCAGCCATGTACTAAGGCTGCCTTCATTTTCTTATTATACTGGAATCGGAATGTCAAGCGGATAGACTGTGAGTTTGTCGGTGTGATATTCCAGCCAGGAAGCGATAATTAACATCTCATCAACTTCTTCTACTGTTGGCGCATGCAGGGTACCCTTCGCTTGTTCATACAGCGTACGGGCTTGCTGAAGCATTGTATACGTATCGGTATTTGTTATATGCTCTTCTTTTAAGGTAGCGATAAGTCGGCCATGGACAATCACGAGGCCGGTATAGCCGATTTCTGGATCGGTGGATATGACAAGCGCGTGATGGCGGGCGACAGAGCGCTTGATTTGTCCGTTGTACTGGGCCAGGTTGATGAGCTTTTGCCATTGCTGGGCGTCTTCGAAGCGCAGTTCCGCTGCACTTTCATCCCGTCTTCGTTCTAGCTCAGTTCGCATATCCGGATTGCATTCAAGTACATCGATTGCCTTTTGCACATTCGCGTCGTAGTATATGTGGCTGGAGGAATCAATGCATGGTGCTATACACTGCTTCATGTCGGCATACAAACATGAATGAGAGGGGAGAGCCCCTTCACAGCGTCGAAGCTTTAGCCAGCTGTTTAATGCATCGACAGCCGGATATAGCCAATGGGCTCTGCGGTATGGTCCGAAGTATAGTGCGCCTGGAATGACCGCGTCTCGTGATATTTCGAGGTACGGGTACGGCAGATCAGTCCGTAGCACAATGAAGGGATAAGCTTTATAGTTACGAAGCGCCCGATTATATAGCGGAAGATGGTGCCGGATCAGACGAGCCTCAAGAAGTAGAGCTTCGAGTTCGGAAGCGGTGAAACGTAGTTCGACGGAACAGGCCGCATGGACCATACGTTTAGTTTTTGATGTATGCTGCTTATTATTGTAAAAATACGTAGAAATCCGTTTTTTTAAATTTTTGGCTTTGCCTATATAAAGGATATGCTCGTCTTTATCACGATATAGATACACTCCGCACTTTTCAGGTAATGTAAGGTGGAAGCCGGGCGTAATATCATATTTCATATATATCCCTCTTTACATAGAATCTATGAGCCATTCTATCATAATTTGCGTCATGCTACCTATTTTTTTAACGAGCGCATGTTCGATGCGAGAGGAGGAAAAACAATGTCAGTGACAGAGCATAAAAAGGAAGCACCAAAGCAGGTGGGCTGCATGGTTATTACAATAAGCGATACACGTACACCTGAGACGGATAAGAGCGGGCAATTGATGCAGCAATTTCTTACGGACGCAGGACATACAATCGAGCGGTATGCCATTGTAAAAGACGAAAAAGAGGCAATCGCACAGGCGATTGAAGAGGGGGCAGATGATTCGAAGGTGCAGGCCATTCTCTTGAATGGGGGAACAGGTATTGCAAAGCGGGACGTTACATATGAAGTGGTTGCTTCACTGTTGCATAAAGAACTTCCGGGCTTTGGTGAGATTTTTCGCATGCTAAGCTATACGGAGGATATCGGTTCGGCTGCGATTTTGAGCCGTGCGATTGCAGGCGTATATCGCGATCGAGCCATCTTCTCGACACCGGGTTCATCCGGAGCGGTACGTTTGGCGATGACCAAACTAATTATTCCAGAGCTCGGTCATGTCATGCGGGAAATATATAAATAGAAATTAAAAGCTAAAAAAGAAAAAGGCATTCCTATCTTAAAAAGAAGAATGCCTTTTTTTGATGGAAAACAAGGCAAACGGAAAATATCCACGAATGTTATTCATTCTTTATTTTCTTCTAAGTCATGTGGCCGATCATTGTACTGAGCCACGTCCTTCCAGGCATTTTCACGTCCAGCATCGCTACTTTTTGTCGTACGCGGAGATAGAATGGCTTCTTCTGCTGGACGGTTTTGTCGATGAGCGCTTGCATAGGGCACTTCAGTACCTTCTTCTATATCATGTAGCTTTTGATGTTTCATGCAATATCGTGCTGTAGGCATCGCTTCTAGCCGCTCGTATGGAATGTCCCTCCCACAGGCTTCACATATGCCGTATGTGCCCGCTTGCATTTTCTGTAAGGCATAATCAACTTCCTCTAGTTCCTGTTCCTCGTGTTCACTTAATGTAAAGGAGAGAGAACGTTCATACATTTCTGAACCGAGATCAGCTGGATGATTGTCGTAGCCGGATAGTTCTCCCGTCTCTTCATTCATAGATATGGATAAGTCAGGCTCTGCTCCTCCACTAATGCTTGCAAGTTTTTGTCTTTGTTGCTGCAATTGGTTTTTCAAGTGGTTACGTTGTTGTTGATTCATGCGAAAGAACCCCTTTCGAAATGCGTATCGCTTGTTCCTTTCCCTATCAGACCGTGCCTGAAACACAGTCTATAAGTTAATCGCATGTTTAATAGAGTGAAGATTCAGCTTTGTGTGTTATTCACACCTGTTGAATGCGTCGGCGTGTCCCCTCGTTTTTTCTCGCAAGGAAGGAACAGGCCGCTTTGTGGTGCCAAGATCGGACCAGCAAAACATCCGATTTTTTTGGTGCCTATGCGGGATAGAAGCGGTAGCGATTATGGACGAATATAAACAGGCGTACCAATGGGAACCAGACGAGCCAGTTCGTTTACGTTCCAATTGTACATACGGATACAGCCACGAGACACATTCTTGCCGATAGAAGCGGGATTGTTCGTACCATGAATGCCGTAATGCGGCTTAGATAGACCAAGCCACATGGAGCCGAACGGTCCGCCCGGATTGGGAGCCTTGTTGATAATAGTGAATGTACCGATCGGTGTGCGAGTTAGCATTTTGCCAACGGCGATAGGATAGACTTTTACGACCCGGCCGTTTTGCCTTAGTGTAAGGGTGTGGGCGGATAAGGAGACATGGATAGAGTATGCCAAAAAATCACCTCCCTAAGGATTGCTATAAGGAAAAAAGTGTCTGCTTGCCGAGAACCGCCAACTCGACTTTTTCCAGACCGTCGCAATAAGGTGTCATCATCTCTTCGCTTTTGGCTTTGCACGGAGCAAGTAAATAGGATACCATGCGCCAGTCCCGGAACCAATCTCCAGGTTCGGCGGCATCCTGTATAGTATCCGGCCACGCTTGCACGAGTGACGGACTATACAGACGAGGCACACCGGGTTTCAGCTTATTTTTGTTCAAGTGAGGAATATATGGTGTATTCGGAAGCCATTCCTGAACCGTTCCGAACAGATGGGGCCAGTAATCGCTGCGTGATCCAGTATGCGGATGCGCTTCTGCCCAGCGCAGCACATCATTCAACACGGTCGGTTGACCGAACAACATGGCATATAATTGCTTTCCGAGGAGTATGCGTTTTCGCAACAAATCGAAATGATGCACTGAACAGCCGACAAGAGGACAGGCTTCCTGGGTGTTGATTATATCGCTTGCCTGACGGGGAAACAAAATATGATTTAAGCCGAGTATATCCTGTAGAACATAATCCAGCGTCTGAAGCACATTTTGTCGGTAACGGGGATTTTGGATGACACGGGCCTCCAGATAACTTTGCTCATTAACAATGAGCGCTACTGCAAGCAATTGCAGATCATGTGACTTCCAGAATTCGTCCCAGACGCTTTTGATAAAAGCTGATACACCTAGGTAGGGTAGGAGATAGGAGATGTTTTGGTTACGATTTTTTCCTTCTTCATACAGGAGCAATTGGGGATACGCGTCATGGAAGATGAGCCAATTGCCGCGTTCAAGGAACAGAAAGAAGTCACGGCATTGTTCAGCTGTGAGCAATCGGGGCAGCCATTCTCCGGCAAGATCAGTCATATTCCAGCCTGCATTGCGCGAGACGAGATGCGCGAGAAGCGCCCAATGTATTTCTGGATGATCCCGATAGAAGTCATAATATGCCATCGTGCGAGTAACATTATTTCGATTGAGAACTTGTGTCTTCTCTTGAATCTGCTGGATAAGCTTCTGTTCTTGGCCGGGAAGGGTTTCTACCGGAAGGGGGAGCATCCGGCGTTCTTTTTGACACTTTTTTAGCGTACGAATCAGCCGTGCGAATCGTTTGTCCCCGCCTTTTATCCACAGCATCCATGTATCTTGCAGTGTATTAAGCCACAACATGCTCTTCCCTCCGTTCCCCGCAGTTCATCTCACTATCAGTGTTTCTACCAGTTTATTGCCGTATACACCCGTCTGTGCACATCGGAACAATTGTGCGAGAACAGATAATTATTTATACATAATGTACAAAAATTCGCTTAATTTTTTGCTTTGGCGGCGAATGAGTTTACTTGTCATATTCTTTATGATGAAAGAGAGAACACGGATGAAATTTGAGAAAATAAGGGGAGAAGAAATAATGAAAGAGACAGTTATTGTAGCAGGCGCACGTACCCCGGTCGGCGCATTCGGCAAATCGCTGCGTGATGTTCCAGCGGCAGAACTGGGCGTACAGGTGCTTGAAGGATTAATGGCGAAAACCCCGCTTACAAAAGACGAGGTGAACGAGATCGTTTTCGGTCATGGATATGTACACGGCGGCGGGTTGAATTCTGCACGTATCGCTTCCCAACGCGCCGGATTTCCGCGTGACGTGCCGGCCCATATCGTCATTAAAGCATGTGGCTCTGGATTGAAAGCCATCACCACTGCGGCCCTGACAGTTGCGGCAGGACAGGAAGAAGTTGTAATCGCGGGCGGCGTTGAGAGTATGAGCAGTGTTCCCTATATTGTAAAAAATCGCTGGGGCGGCAAGTTCGGTAATGTTGTGATGGAGGATGCTTTGCTGGCCGATGGTTTGACATGCTCGCTCGAACAGGAGCATATGGGCATGACGGCCGAACGTCTGGCTGAGCAATACGGTATTTCTCGTGAAGAGCAGGATGAATTTGCCTACGGAAGCCATGTGAAAGCGCTGCGGGCGATCGAGCGAGGGCATTTCACAGATGAGCTTGTACCGGTTAAGGTGACGAAGCGTAAAGAAACACAGTGGTTTACGGCTGATGAATCGGTGCGTGCTGACATTCATCTAGACAGCCTGGCGGGGCTTCGACCGGTGTTTAAGAAGGATGGTACAATTACAGCGGGGAATGCCTGCCCGATGAACGATGGTGCGGCGGCAGTGCTACTGATGTCACGTGAGAAGGCGGAAGAAAAAGGGATTGCTCCACTTCTGAAAGTGAAAGCATTCGCCAGTGCCGGGGTCGAACCGAATGTGATGGGAATAGGGCCGGTACCGGCTACCCGAAAAGCGCTAGCCAAAGCAGGATTATCGCTTTCTGATATCGGACGGATTGAGCTAAATGAGGCGTTCGCGGCTCAGGCGTTGGCTGTAATAAAAGAGCTTGAACTAAATCCAGAGATTGTGAATGTGAACGGAGGAGCGATTGCGCTTGGGCATCCTGTTGGCGCGACCGGAGCCAAACTTACGGTGACACTAATGAACGAAATGCTTAGAGAAGGCGTGAAATACGGCATGGTAACGCTATGTATGGCCGGGGGCATGGGGCTATCGGTCATTTATGAGAATATGACGGTCTAACCTGAATCGAAAAAGCGGGGAGTTCCCTGCTTTTTTTATGTTAAAATATGGATTGTATAAGGGGAGGAGGAGAGAGCGGGATAGCTCGAAGTGTAAGTGAGAGAATATATCAAGGGTGTTGATTATCCAGTACGATCCAGAGTGGATAGCCACCACACCGTGCCCCAAACGGGCGTCAGTTCGTCTCCCGCACGGAAGCGTAGAGGGCTGCTTTTTGCCCTGGCCAGGCGGGACAGCAAAACATCTGGGTAGATGCGAAGAGGGAGACAGTTGCTGTCCTTTTTCGTCTGGCCAGGGCAATCGCTCGGGAAGGGAGACGAAAGGCCTTGTTTNACGAAAGGCCTTGTTTGTGTCCCGTTGCGGTGGTCTCCTCCTCTCTGAACAATCAACACCCTTGGTATCCATAGATGGATAGAAAAGAATGACGCGTGCATGGATGCCTGTGTTCATCTATCAAAGAAAAACTTCGAGATCTCGAATATGGAATTACCGTAGCGATAATGGCGGTACAATTGAATAAAGATAAAAAGAAAGAAAAGAAGTTGCAAGAACTACATGAATATTTAGCTGGGTACAAAATAAATGTAGGTGGCTCTCCTTCCGGTGCGCTTAGTGACAGGGAAAAGGCGGAGTATAGCCGTCTGGCTACAGAGCTGCGAAATACAGGATGGAGTCTCGGAATAGGGTACAGTTCCGATTGGCAAGCGTTCTCGAATAAAGTAGATATACTACGGGGCCATTCTACACATCAATGAAAAACCGGATTTTAGTGATATTCGG
The DNA here is from genome assembly GCF_001274715.1 of Aneurinibacillus migulanus. Lineage (GTDB taxonomy): Bacteria > Bacillota > Bacilli > Aneurinibacillales > Aneurinibacillaceae > Aneurinibacillus > Aneurinibacillus migulanus. Next base: position 2,734,409 of record NZ_LGUG01000004.1, read on the forward strand.
TTTTGTTTTTATTTTTTGTATCATACCCTTGAAAGAATCTATCTGTAGAAGATGGATGAATGATATCATGTGACTTTACGGACAAAGTAGTCGCTGTCACAGGTGCCGGATGTGGTATTGGCGAAGGTGATACTGGCCGAGCGGGATGAGAACGCTGGAAGAAAGATAGAAGCTGCTATCTGTGAGACAGGGGGGGCGAAGCAAGATTCATACAGATGGATGTAAGTCATCCTGAGCAAATTGAACAGGCAATGGAAGCGTACGCGGCGTCTAAGGGCGGGATCGTGACGCTAACTTATGCATTGGCGATGTTTTTTGCACCTGATCGGATACGAGTTAATGCAATCAGTCCAGGCTGGATTGAAGTTGAAGATTATGAAGGGCTCCGTAATAGCGATCACGAACAGCATCCATCGGGACGCGTAGGCAAACCGGACGACATTGCACGTGCCTGCCTGTATATAACGAGTGCGGAAAATGAGCTCATCAACGGTCAGAACCTTGTCATTGACGGTGGCATGACACGCAAGATGATATACGAAAGCTAAGCAGTCGTAAAGATGATACATGCGTAAAAACAACAATAAAATTATGAACGCCTCTATTACAAGATAAATAAATCGAAAGTTGAACATAACAGAAATTTCAGATAACATAAGAAGAGACGACTATTCACAAAGGATGGTGCTGTGAATTGATAACGGAAATGGTATCGCAGCGTCAGTGGGAAAAGTTCATGCAAGAAGGGGTGCTGGATACATCCCGCTTGCATGCGCGCATCTCAGAATCCTGGGCACTGTGCCAGCGTGCCGGGGTGAATCCGTACCTTGAAAAAGCAAGACATATCCTTGAGCCGGATTTGTTCGCCAAGCGCAAGCGGGACTGTGGCGACCTGCTGGATGTTGCCCTTCCGTATGTAGAGAAGTTATATGCATCCATCCGCGGTGCAGGTTCAGTAGTGCTTCTCATCGATCCGGACGGATATGTCCTCGCACTATATGGAGACGATGAAGCTAGGCATTTTGCTCAAACCATTAACTTTGTCGAAGGCGTAAAATGGACGGAGGAAGAGGTTGGAACAAATGCGATCGGTACGGCACTGCGCACCGGGGAGGCTATTGCACTCACAGGAGCTGAGCATTTCTCCGTTGTCTCGCATAATTGGACATGTTCAGCCGCACCGATTTGCGATGAAAAAGGCAGAATGCTCGGTGTGCTTGATATCTCCGGACCAGCTGCTAAGGCTCATCCTCATACGTTAGGTGCGGTAGTGTCTACCGCTTATGTTATCGAACAGGAGTGGCGCATGCGGGAGCAGCGGGATCGCCTGGAATTAATGCAGTTTGCGTACGATTCGCTCTCCCTGTCGCAGCCGTTGCTCATTTGTGACCGGAATGGCATTGTCGTTGCGGCGAGTCCCGAAATTAGGCAGCGAGATGCATTCTGCTTAGGGAAAGAAGCAGCTGACTTGCTCAAAGAGAACGACTATACGGAACGAACGCGTACGCCTATTCATTCTATGCATGGAAATCGATTGCTTGGATTTTGCTTATCGCTTTCAGAAGCATCCAGGGAACCGACATTTGCATATGGAAAGACCGGTTCTTTGCGGTTTGCAGGTGTCGCTGGAAAAAGTAAGCGATTTCAATTGATGTTGCAGGAAGCAGAACAGGTAGCAAAAACAGAGAGCACCGTGCATATCGAAGGTGAGAGCGGTACGGGTAAAGAGGTTATTGCCCGTGCGTTGCATGAGAGCAGTTCACGACATGGTGGACCATTCGTTGCCGTCAATTGTGGTGCCATTGCGCCAGATTTGATGGAAAGCGAGCTATTCGGCTATGTAGATGGCGCGTTTACCGGCGCCAGGAGGAATGGTCGCAAAGGTAAGCTGGAGCAGGCGAATGGGGGTACGCTGTTTCTCGATGAAATCGGGGAAATTCCTCCGGCAATGCAGGTTGCGCTGCTACGAGTGCTACAAGAGCGTGAAGTCATCCCTGTAGGGGCAGATAAAGCTATACCGCTTGATATACGTGTTATCACAGCTACACATCGGAATTTACGGCAGATGGTGCGGGATGGAGCGTTTCGTGAGGATTTGTTTTATCGGTTGTACGTATTTCCGCTTTATATTCCTCCGCTCAGAGAGAGACGAGAGGATATCCCTGATTTAATCCGTCATTTTTGTGAGAAAGCCGCCTGGGATGTTGAGTTTCCTCCGGCTATGGTAGAGTGGCTTGCATCATATGAATGGCCGGGAAATATTCGACAATTGTTCAATGTGCTCGAAAGAATACGTATCCGGGCGGGAGGAGGTATGCCGGACCAGACGCACCTGATAATTCCCGAAGAAATCAAACCTACATCGGTCATCGATACGAAACCATCTCCAGCTGTCGGATTAACATACAGGGAGGAGGTCGAGAGGCAGGAGATTATGCAGGCGTTGCACAAGACAGGTGGGAATGTCAGATTGGCAGGTCGTTTACTTCATATTCCGCGCAGTACATTGTATAGAAAATTAAAAAAATATGGGCTGTAGAGAAGGAGCGGTGTTGCCGCTCTTTTTATATTGTAGACAATATATACTCTTTCATGCGATAGAGATGGAGTAGGGATACATTTGGTTATAGAAAAAGGGAATGGGCTTTGTTAGAATGAGTAACAATGGTGATATAAGTGCATATATCATTTGATACAATGGGTGGGCGAGGGGCTATACAGAAGGAAGGTTATGCATTGCAAAAGTTGATGGACAAATACTTTCGTTTAACAGGAAGCCATACGACGGCCAGGAAAGAGATTTTAGCCGGCACGGTTTCTTTTTTTACGATTGTCTATATTATCGCCGTGAATTCGTCGATTATGGCCGATGCGGGAATTCCTGTAGAAGCGGGAATCATCGCTACGATTCTAACTTCGTTCGTTGGCTGTCTTCTTATGGGATTTGGCGCCAATGCACCTATTATGCTTGTGCCAGGGATGGGCATTAATGCTTTATTCTCGTATACACTTGTACAAGGAATGGGACTGACTTGGCAGGAGGCGCTTGCGGCTGTTTTTGTATCTGGTATGTTGTTTGCACTTGTTGCTTTCACTTCGCTTGCGACAAAGATTGCACAAGCGATTCCAGAATCGCTGAAGGAAGCTATTACAGTAGGTATCGGGTTATTTCTTGCTTTTATCGGTTTGCAGAAAGGTGGAATTGTAGTTGCCAGTCCGACTACGTTCGTGGCATTGGGTGATTTCAGCAGTGCGCCTGTGCTTTTGACTCTGGCAACGCTTCTTATTACCGTGTTTTTATTTATTCGTAATGTGCCAGGGAATTTTTTAATCGGTATTCTGCTCGGTACATCTCTGGCTGCTTTATTCGGGCAAATCGATATAGAACGTATGGGGCACGTCGGATTTTCATCCAGCGAATACAGGTCGGTGTTTGGCGCCATGTCATTTGATAACGTTGCATCTGCGGCGTTCTGGATTGCTTCTTTTTCCATGGCGCTTGTGGTTGTTTTCGAAAATATTGGCCTTATTCACAGCCATCTCCGTATGGCGGATAAATCAGAATCGTTCGATCGAGCCATGCGGACTACGTCTCTCTCTGTCATTGCGTGCGGTTTATTCGGTACTAGTCCTACAGTAGCCACAGTAGAAAGTGCGGCAGGTATTGCGACGGGAGGAAAAACAGGATTTACAGCCGTTGTTACCGGTATGCTGTTTTTACTGTCTTTCTTTTTTATTCCGGTTATTAGATTGATTCCGGATAGTGCGATTGCTCCTGTTCTGATTATTATTGGTGGGCTCATGATTCAGAGCGTGCGGAACATTGACTTTCAGGATTTCTCTGAGGGGTTTCCTGCGTTTTTAGTTATTGCACTCATTCCGCTGACATACAGTATCGTAGACGGGATTGCTTTCGGATTCATCGTTTATCCGTTGCTGAAGCTTGCACTCGGCAGGGGGAAAGAAATTGCCTTGCCGCTTTATTTGATTGCCGGCTTATTTCTGCTCAACTTCGTATTTCACGCAATCGGCACATAGTTGATAAAAACCTTCCTTGTCAGGCTTCATGCCTGCCGGGAAGGTTTTTTTGTGAGACAAAATGAGACAAAGTGAGACGATGTCTCATTCATTCCCATTATTGGAGCGGTGAGAAGGCGCAAATGGTTGATTTGTAAGCGTTGTCAGATTGGCATGAAGTTTGCGTATATAAAAAAGCAAATCCGTTTAAAGGAGGAGCTTTGCATGAGTATGGCACAAACGCAAAATCAGGAATTGTCCAAAAAACAGGCGCAGTGGATGTATCAAAAAGCAGTGGAGATTCGTAAGTTCGAAGACCGGGTTCACGACTTATTCAGTGAAGGCAAGCTTCCAGGATTTGTGCATTTGTATGCAGGGGAAGAAGCGGTAGCGGTTGGAGTATGTGCACATCTCGATGAAAATGATAGCATCACCAGTACCCATCGTGGTCACGGCCATTGCATTGCAAAAGGATGTGAACTTGATGGAATGATGGCGGAGTTATTCGGCAAGGCAACGGGGTTGTGCAAGGGGAAAGGCGGTTCCATGCATATCGCAGACGTCAGTAAAGGGATGCTTGGAGCCAATGGCATTGTCGGCGGTGGATTTCCGCTTGCATGTGGTTCGGCATTAACCGCAAAAATCAAACAAACTGGTGCAGTAACTGTCTGTTTCTTTGGCGATGGGGCAAACAATGAAGGCACATTCCATGAAGGTATTAATCTTGCTGCCATTTGGAAGCTTCCTGTTGTATTCGTTGCTGAGAACAACGGCTATGCCGAAGCAACACCGTTCCATTACGCATCCAGCTGCACGAATATTGCCGACAGGGCGGCGGCATACAACATCCCGAGTATCATCGTGGACGGTAAGGACATGATGGCTGTATATCATGCGGCAAAAGAAGCGGTGGAGCGTGCGCGGCGGGGCGAAGGACCGACGCTCATCGAGTGTAGAACCTATCGCAATTATGGCCACTTTGAAGGGGATCAGCAGAAATATAAGAGAGAAGGAGAACGGCGCGAACATTTGAATGAGCAGGATGCTATCACGTTGTTTAGGAATTATCTACTTGATACAAATATAATGAGCGAAAGTGAAATGAACAATATTGATCAGCAAGTGAGCGAGATGGTAGAAGAGGCGATTACGTTTGCTGAGCAAAGCCCGTATCCGAGCGAGGACGACTTGTATACCGACGTGTACGTATCCTACTAAATTTTATCAATTAAAAATCGGGGGTGTTGTAATTGGCAAGACAAATTACATTTTCGGAAGCAGTTCGTGAAGCGATGCAGATTGCCATGCGGGAGAATCCGGATGTCATTCTGATGGGGGAAGATATTGCCGGTGGTGCGGATGTCGATCATTTGTTCGAAGATGAAGCATGGGGCGGCGTTATGGGCGTCACGAAAGGACTAGCGAAGGAATTCGGTCGTACACGGGTACTTGATACACCCATCAGCGAGGCAGCGTACATTGGTGCAGCGGTAGCGGCTGGTGCTACAGGGCTTAGGCCGATTGCCGAGCTGATGTTTAACGACTTTATTGGATGCTGCCTTGATCAAGTGATGAACCAGGGGGCAAAGCTTCGATATATGTTCGGCGGCAAAGCGCAAGTTCCGATAACGATCCGTACGATGCACGGGGCCGGTTATCGGTCAGCGGCACAGCATTCACAAAGTCTGTATGCTATGTTTACGCATATTCCAGGCATCAAAGTCGTCGTGCCGTCCACACCGTACGATGCCAAAGGGTTATTGCTTGCTTCTATTGAAGATAACGACCCCGTTATTTTCTTTGAGGATAAAACGCTATACAACATGAGAGGTGAAGTGCCAGAGGGTAAGTATACGATTCCACTTGGCCAGGCGGATATTAAACGTAAAGGCAGTCATATAACGATAGTTGCTATCGGTAAACAAGTCCATACTGCAATGGAAGCAGCGGAGCATCTTTCACGAAGGGGAATTGAAGTGGAAGTTGTTGACCCGCGAAGCCTTTCTCCGCTTGATGAAGAAACCATTCTCGCTTCGGTTGCCAAGACGAACCGCTTAATCGTTATTGATGAAGCGAATCCACGTTGCAGTGCGGCTACTGATATTTCTGCGCTTGTCGCAGACAAAGGCTTCGATCTGCTGGATGCGCCGATTAAAATGATTACCGGTCCACATACACCGGTTCCATTCTCACCAGTTCTTGAAGATGCTTATTTGCCAAATCCACAGAAAGTTATCAAGGTTGTATCGGAGTTAATCGGAGACGAATCGATTCTTGCAGTGTAAAAGCGCAGAAGATATGGTATCAAACTAGATTTATATAGTAAGGAAGGTGAGAGTATGGCAGCGGACGTCATCATGCCAAAGCTTGGCATGGGCATGAAAGAAGGAACCGTCGTAGAATGGAAAAAAGCCGCAGGCGACGAAGTAAACAAAGGAGATGTCGTCGTCGTAATCAGTTCAGAGAAAATCGAAATGGAAGTAGAAGCACCCACGGACGGCGTGCTGCTGGATATTGTGGTAGGAGCTGGAGAGGTAGCACCAATCGGAACGGCTATTGGATATATTGGCCAGCCAGGAGAAAAAGTTGTAGAAGTGGCAACACCCGCCGCATCTTCCGCTCCACAGCAGCTAGTAGAACGAGAGACAAAGAAGAAGGAAAGCAATGTATCCGAAAGCTTATCGTCTACTCCGGCCTTACGAAAGGCAGGCGTGAAGATTTCTCCTGTTGCCCGCAAAATAGCGGAAGCAGCTGGCTTGAATATTGAAGAGTTAGCTGGAACAGGACCGAGTGGTCGGATTACGAAGGAAGACGTGGAAAGGGCGATTCAAGAAAGAAAAAGTGATGAAGTGGCTGCCACGCAGCAAGTGGTCTCTCTGGAGGCGCATCGCGAAAATGCCACACAAACTATGCCAATGACCGGCATGCGTAAAGTCATTGCTGAACGTATGCATGAAAGTTTGCGAAACAGCGCCCAGCTCACGATGACCATGCGTGCGGATGTCACGGACCTGCTGACACTAAAAAAGCAGGCAGCAAATCAGGTGGAAAACGGACAGGAAGCGGGGGATAGGCTGACGGTAACCGATTTTATTGCCCGAGCGGTTGTACGCGCGCTCCAGAGGCATGCACAAATGAACAGTGCTTATATCGATAGTGGCATTGAAACGTACAATCATGTCCATCTAGGCATAGCTGTTGCATTAGAAAAAGGGTTGGTTGTTCCAGTCATACGCCATGCAGAACGGATGTCTGTTCTTGAATTGTCACGCGCAATTCGAGATCTCAGCCAGCGGGCCCGGGAGAATCAACTAAGTCCAGAGGAGATGTCAGGGTCAACCTTTACGATTACGAATCTAGGCGCTTATCATGTCGAGACATTTACCCCGATTTTAAATTCGCCGGAAACAGGTATTCTCGGTGTGGGTGTGGCACATGATATGCCGGTTTATATAGGGGAGCTGTTGCATCGACGCAGTCTTCTGCCGTTAAGCTTGACGTTTGATCATCGGGTACTGGATGGTGCTCCTGCAGCGGCATTTCTTCATACGATAAAAGAATATTTGGAGCATCCATACCGGATGCTGCTCTAGGAGCGGGAGGGAGAGATGTGGATACAATTGCGATAATCGGGGGCGGTCCTGCTGGATATGTTGCAGCGATTACGGCGGCGCGTCAAGGAGCACGCGTCATATTAATCGAATCGGCGGCGCTTGGCGGTACATGCCTGAATGAGGGATGTATGCCGACCAAGTCATTGCTGGAAAGCGCAGAAATGTATGAGAAAGTGAAACGGGCGGCGGATTTTGGTATTGCGGTACCGGACGGGGATGTACACATTGATTGGAAGCGTGTACAGAGGTACAAAGATAAAACGGTAAAAAAGCTTGTGCTAGGCATTCAATACCTGATGAAGAAAAATCAAATTGAAGTAATTCAGGGCAAGGCGTCTTTTGTTAACGATTACAAGTTGCAGGTGCATACGAATGAAGGAGTGCAAGATATTGAAGCGGAACGCTATATTATTGCAACCGGTTCCGAACCGATTGCGCTCCCGTTTGCGCCATTTGATGGGGAGTGGATTTTAAATAGTACACATGCTCTTGAGCAGCAATATTTACCCGAGTCAATACTCATTGTCGGCGGCGGAGTCATCGGCTGCGAGTTTGCTAGTATATACAGTCGCATGGGATGCAAAGTAACGGTAGTTGAGATGGCTGATTCCATTCTTCCGGGAGAAGACGAGGATATTGCGGCCATACTGGCAAAACAGCTACAGGCTGATGGAGTCGCGCTGCATACAGCTGCCGCCGTACAACAACTGGACAAAACAAAGAAAAGAGTCGTTATCCAAACAAAAGATGAACAGGTTGAAATGCAGGCAGAACGCGTGCTGGTTGCTGTCGGGCGCAAGCCGCGCACGGCGCAACTTGGGCTTGAGAATACAGGTGTGATGTGGACGGATCGAGGTATTGAGGTTAGTGATGACATGAGCACAAGTGTCCCACATATTTATGCCTGTGGTGATGTTATAGGCGGCATTCAGCTCGCACATCTTGCATTCCATGAAGGAGAAGTAGCGGGGACAAACGCTTGTGGCGGATCGCAGCAGGCTCATAGCCGGGCGGTTCCACGTTGTATCTACACCTGGCCGGAAGTGGCGAGCGTCGGATTGACTGAGCGTCAAGCTCGCCAGCAATACGGCGATGTACAAGTAAGTGAATTTCCGTTTAGTGCAAATGGCAAAGCGCTTATTCTTCAGGAACAAATCGGGAAGGTGAAAGTGATTACGGAGCCGTCATTTCAGGAGATTCTTGGTATCTCGATTGTCGGACCGCGTGCTACGGAGTTGATTGGACAAGGAACATTAATAATACATGGGGAAATGACGGTGGATACGCTGGACGATTTTATTGCCGCCCATCCCACGCTTGCAGAAGCTATTCATGAAGCGATTCGCGCCGCCGAAGGGGCAGCAGTGCATATATAACAGACGGGTGCTACAAACATATTATTGTCTCATTTCTTGAATTTTGATGTTGATTTTTCGGAGTTCTTTATAGATTTCCAGCGTTTGTGAGTACGTGACGTTCGGGTCCTTTGCTTTTTCGATAAGTTCATCCTTTAATTGTTGTAAAAAGATAATCTGATTTAAAAGAGCCATGTTGTATCCTGCCTTTCGATTTTATTTACCAACCATTTTATGTTGGTTCACAAGTACTGTCTTACAGAAGGGAAGGTTATCTAACAACTTTTATTGAATTACAAGGAAAGAGCCGGAAGGGATGCACCCTCCGGCTCTGTTTACTTACTCTATTGATAATCAGGCATAAGGTTACGACCCAGATACGGCTCAATTGCCTCTGATACGGCAAATATGGTATGTGCAAGATCATTATTGGCAAAACAATGTTCACATTGTATTTTGTAAGCGATCTCTTCTTCGTAGTACTTTAAATGACGCCGGATAACTTCATCAGAGTATCCGCGCGTACGCTGTTTTTTCATGATAGTATCAGGATCTGTATGAATACAAATGCGGATGACTTTGTCTCCATATAGACGTTTCAGAATATCAGCACCATAATGATTGAGGATTAAGTAGATGACCCCGCTTTTTTGCAAATCGTGTTCAATATCGCTTTCTTTGATGCCATACATAATATGATCAAGCTCTATCGTTTCGATAAATGCGTCGCTTGCCTTCATTCGTGCAAATTGTTCTTCGGAAACAAAATGATAATCTTGTCCGTCTACTTCAACCGAGCGACGGGGACGGGTAGTATAAGGAATGACTCGCTGCATCCCCAGCGTATCACCGACCATATCTGCAACTGTCTTACGCCCTGCGCCGTAGGGGCCCGTAAAAACGAAAATTCTTTCGTGTGCTTGTAACTCGTACATGGACAACCCTCCTTGTTGAAATAGAGACTTATTTTTATTGTATTTTAAGTTTTTTTATAATGTCTTGGGCCATAAGAATTATTTTACCTAAAAATACAGAAAATTATGTATTATTATAGATTAATGTCGAACCGGAGTGTTTGAGATAGAAGCGAAAATTCAGTAAAATAAAATGTACATAAATACTATGTATAAAACATGTGTATAACAGAAGCAAAGGAGGACAGTGAGTATGATAGAAGCAGAGAGCGTAGAGAGGCTGGCACAGGCGATTCAGAAGGCGGATCGCATTGTAGTATTGACAGGAGCCGGTATAAGTACCGAATCCGGTATTCCTGATTTTCGCTCAACGGAAGGAATATGGACAGAGGATGTAAGCCGGATGGATATGATGTCTACTTCATATCTACGTCGTAATCCAGAACGTTTCTGGCCCGTATTCAAAGATATTTTTCGCGTTAAAATTGAAGGAGAAATTAAGCCGAACCGAGGTCATTATTTTCTGGCAGCGTTAGAGGAGGCAGGCAAGCAGATAACTGTAGTTACGCAAAATGTGGACGGTTTGCACGTGGCGGCGGGAAGTGGACATGTGCTAGAAATTCATGGAACAATTAAAAAAGCATATTGCCCTTCATGCGGTGAACAGTATGATGTAAGTTATGTTAAAGAGCATGAAGTACCTCGTTGCATTGCAAGATTACCCGGCGGGATATGTAAGCAGGTGTTACGCCCTGCCGTTGTTCTATTCGGGGATCAGGTGGAAGGGCTGGAAGATGCATTTGCCGCAGTTGAGAACTGCGATTTGTTTTTGACGCTAGGTTCTTCGCTTGAGGTAACACCCGTGAACTACCTTCCAGGTGCGGCGGCATCAGGGGCGGCCAAGATGACGGCGATAATTAACCGGGAACCGACTCAGATGGACAAGTATTTTGACATTGTACTGCATACAGAGATCGGGTCGACATTATCATATATCGCCAAACGGCTATCCATACAAATATAGTATTATAATACTACGTATAAATGAAAAATCAAATACCTCCAAAAAAGAAGGTGAAAAACAATGAATTTTCATTTTAGCTACCATGATGAATATGAAAAATATTTAATGGAGCAAATGCGTGCTGACTTAACCATCCACTCTTATATGACGGAGATGACTATTTTTTTCGCCTGGTTAGGACGGGTACACCCCCATATAGAATTACACGATATCGGTTATTCTACCGTTACTCAATTTATCGAAGAAGAGTTAAAAGTAGGTCGGCAAGTGTCGACGGTGAATAAAAAGATTTCCGCACTTAAGTCGTACTTTCATTTTTTATGGTTAAAAGGCGTCATCGGACTTGACCCGTGTGCGAAACTAAAACGGCGTCGCGATGAGAAGGAGGAACAGGCATTTTATGTAACTGATGAAGAGATTGACTTTTTATTTCATACAATTGAACAGGATGCAGCATCAAAAAACAATGAAGCTCTTTATTTACGTAATATGGCGCTAATTACGGTGTTTCTCTGGGGAGGCCTGCGCATTCAGGAGGCGTCCAACTTGCTGTGGAGTGAAATTGTCTGGCAGGGGGACAGTGCAATTGTCGGCATTTCCCTCGGCAATCTGCGCCGTATCGTATTGAATGAGCGTGAAGCTCGCTACTTACGTGGACATCGGGAGATATCGGGAGATACGACATTCGTATTTACCTCCCGTCAAGGGGAAAGAATGAGCCCAAGAAGCATGCAATTTGTTTTGAATACGCTCGGTAAGAAAGCTGGTCTGCATATTCATGCGCAAAAATTACGCAATACATTTGTTGTTCATCAGCTATTCCGCGGGTATAGCAGAGATGAGGTGGCAGACATGCTTGGTATTGAACAGCTTATTCTTCCGGAGCATGTCATGGAAGAAGTAACAGCTCACCGTTAACGTATAGTAGACATAACGATGTTAAGAAAAACTCGCGGGAGTTGCCGCTCGTCCTTTTTCCACAAAGAAGTCAAACAGCCGCTTTATGTCACTTCGGGCGGACCGACAAAACATCTGGGTATCTCTATGAAGGAGACAACTGTCGGTCTTTTTTGCCCGCTGTGCCACATGCTTCACACAAAATAAAGAAAACTTGCCTGGTGCCAAGCTATTGCGCAGGCAACGTTTGGCACACGCCCCGCGTGTTTTTCAAGCGATGTGATTGGAAGAAAACAGAGTTTTGAGCATCGGAGGTGTCACGATCGTTGTAAGAATGACCACGATAACGACAGATGTAAAGTACTCCTGAGCCAGCAGATGTGACTCCAAACCAATTGCAGCGATAATAAGTGCAACCTCTCCGCGTGACACCATTCCAGCGCCGATTGCAAGAGAAGAGCGACGGTCAAAGCCGGTCATCCGGGCGCCAATTCCAGAGCCTATCAGCTTCGTCAGAATAGAAATAATTGTCATAACGATGATAAACCATAATTGCCTGCCGATTCCTTCAAACGATACTTCCATGCCAATACTGACGAAGAAAATCGGTACAAAAATCGCATATGCAATCGGTTCCAGTTTATGTTCAACCTCTTCCTTATATCCGGTCTGTGAGATGGCGATACCGGCAGCAAATGCGCCGATGATACCCGCGATGCCCAACAATTCAGCGTAATAGGCAAATGAAAAACATACGATAAGCGCTGCGCTGATAACGGATTCGGTAACCTTTAGCGGAGCCAGCAGGCGCATGACCCAGGGGATTACCTTCCAGCCAATGATGAAAATCGTGACAAAAAACAACGCTTTTTTTCCGATAACTGCGCCCAGGCTGACATCTCCACCGCCGAGAAGGCTCATAACGAACGCCAGCAAAATGACAACCAGCACGTCGTCCACAATTGCGGCACCTAGAATCGTTGTGCTTGCGCGCGTATTCATTTTGCCTAAATCACGTAATGTTTGTACAGAGATGCTTACGGATGTAGCACATAGTAGCAACCCAAGGAAAATAGAATGTGGGGTTTCTAGTCCAATCGATTGGCCCATGACGTATCCGCCGATGAAAGGCAATACAATGCCTCCTATTGCTACAGCTAGCGACGAGTTACGATTGCGGTTCAGTTCCTTAATATCCGTCTCTAGTCCAGCCATGAACATGAGGAGCAGCACACCGATCGTGCTTAATTCATCAATTAGTGTAGATTTTTCAATCCAGCCGAGTAAAGCGGGACCGATAACAATCCCGATAATTAGTTTTCCGAGGACAGCAGGCTGACCGAGCCTGACGCTTATATCCCCGGCAAGCTTCGTGCTCAAAAGAATGACAACCAATTCAAAGAAAAACAACATAGATCTACTGCACTCCTTCCACACGATAATTTGTTCGCCGTTTTTCCTATGGGTTTTACGGGTATAAATAAGAAATACATACATAGCACACAAAGGAGCGATGTGATTTGGCCCGTATCACCGCTGTAGGGACATCGGTTCCCCCTCATGTTCTTAAGCAAGATGAAATTCGCGAATTTGCGCGTCATCTGTTTGGTGACTCTTTCCGAGACATTGATCGTCTGCTGCCGATTTTTCATAATGGTCAGGTAGAAACGCGGCATTTTTGTGTTCCACTGGAATGGTTCGGCGAGAAGCATATGTTTTCTGAGAAGAATGACCTGTTTCAGGAATGGGCCACCCGCCTTGGTGTAGAAGCCGCAAAAGATTGCTTGGAACAGGCTGGGAAAAACGTTGCGGACATTGATCATATTCTTTTTGTCTCCACGACTGGAATTTCCACCCCAAGTATTGATTCCCGTATCATGAATGAGTTGGGGATGAACCCGCATACGAAACGCACTCCCATCTGGGGTTTGGGGTGCGCGGGCGGTGCAGCGGGACTGTCACGAGCTGCAGATTACGTAACTGCCTATCCCGGTAAGCGTGTGCTTTTGATTGCGGTCGAATGTTGCGGTCTTACCTTCCAGTGCGAAGATAAATCGAAGAGCAATCTGGTCGCTACATCGTTATTTGCCGACGGTGCCGCCGCTGTACTCATCGAGGGTGAGACTGTCGTACAGGAAAACAGAAAACAAATACAAGTGATCGATACAATGAGCACGCTTTGGCCGGATACCCGAGATGTCATGGGATGGGATATTAACGAGAACGGACTGAAGGTCATTTTTTCTCGTGATATTCCGACGCTTGTCGACCAGCTCCTTGGGCCGAATATGGCAGAATTCCTTGAACGGCATGGAATGACAGGACATGATATTCGTCATTTCATCGCGCATCCCGGAGGTAAAAAAGTAATTGAAGCGTATGCGGAGGTGCTGGGTGTTGAGCTTTTTTATTTTTCCCATGCACTCGACATTCTACGCCGGTTCGGTAATATGTCGTCTGTGACGGTTCTTTTCGTATTGCAGGCTTTCCTTAAACAAGGTATCACACCTGGAGAATATGGAATTGTAACCGCGCTAGGACCGGGTTTTAGCTCGGAGATGCTGCTTGTAAAGGGGTGATTAGTAATTGTTCATCTTTTATACCGTTTTTATGCTATTGATTGTCCAGCGTTTGCTTGAGCTTCGTGTTGCTAAACGTAATCAGATGTGGATGGAGAGCCGGGGCGGAATAGAGATAGGGGAAGAGCATTACAGATGGATAGTTATGCTTCACATCGGTTTTTTTCTGTCAATGTGGATAGAAACGTCCACTCGCGGCTATCCGGTATCAGATTGGTGGCCGCTTATCGCATGTGCGCTTCTTATTGTACAATTCATCCGTTATTGGGCGATTACATCGCTTGGCCCCTATTGGAATACACGCATTATTTTCATGCCGGGTGCCCAGGTGGTGAAGCAGGGACCATACCGGTTTATGCGCCATCCGAATTATACAGTCGTCATCCTGGAACTTGCCCTCATTCCCTTGCTGTTCGAAGCGTACGCAACGCTTGTGTTATTCAGCATGTTGAACGCATGGATGCTGTTTCACCGCATTCGTATAGAAGAACGTGGACTTTCGAAATATACGGATTATGCTTCCGTTATGAGCAAGCATTCCCGCTTTATTCCAAAGAACCCTGAACAAAAATAAGCAAAAGTCTTGCCATTCTCTTTGAAAAGGTATAATGTATTTTTAATATTTAAAAAAGCAAATCAATCGAGGTGGCTGGACAATGAAGTACGCATTTGCACAACGGACTCGCAATTTTGAATCATCCGCGGTACGAGACATTCTTAAAGTGGTCGGCGAGGGGGATATCATCTCATTTGCCGGTGGCTTGCCCGATGATGATTTATTTCCGCTTGATGCGGTAGAGGAAGCGTACAAACGTGTATTTGAAGGCGGGAAACATACGATGCAGTACGGTTTAACGGAAGGATATACGCCACTGCGCGAAGCTGTGGCGGACCGAATGGCCGTACGCAAACAAATTCGAATGGATGCGGATAATATTTTGCTGACGACCGGGTCTCAGCAGGCGATCGACTTATTTTCCCGTATTATTCTTAATCCCGGTGATGTAATCCTAACAGAGAATCCTACATACCTGGCGGCGCTTCAGGTATTTCAATCGTATGAAGCCCGGGTGGTGCCGGTCGAATCTGATGAATTCGGTATGTTACCGGAAGATTTGGAAGAAAAAATGAAATCGCATTTGCCTAAATTTGTATATATCGTACCGACATTCTCAAACCCTGTTGGAAAAGTATGGTCGCTTGAGCGTCGTAAACATTTATTGGATTTAGCGAAAAAGTACAATGTTATCATTTTTGAAGATGATCCATATGGTGAAATTCAATTTGATGCGGCAGCTGACTATACGCCACTTGCAGCCCTTGACGACGGAGAAACCGTCCTGTATACGAGCACGTTCTCTAAGACGGTCGTGCCGGCGCTGCGTACAGGATGGGTAATGGGACCACACCAAATTATTCGAATGATGGCGCAGGCAAAACAGGCTGCCGACCTTCACTCTAGTTCGATTGACCAACAGGCATTATATTATCTGCTTCGTGATTTTGATCTGGATTCACATATTACAACACTGCGGGCTGTATATAAAGAAAGAATGGAAGTCATGCTCGGTCAACTGCAACGACTCAATCTTCCGGGGCTTGGCTATGTGGTACCGCAGGGTGGCATGTTCTTCTGGGTTGCACTGCACGAAAGCATCAATACGAAAGAATTGTTGCCGAAAGCGGTTAAGAAAGGCGTAGCATACGTGCCGGGTTCTCCGTTCTACGTGTGTGAACCGAAGCACAATACATTCCGTTTAAACTTTACGCATGCTGTACCGGAAAAAATCGAGTATGGTATGAATCAGCTGGTTAGTGTGCTGGAAGAAGCGTATGAAACCGTTCCGAAAGATAAGGCGACAGTATAAGTAAGGACATTAAAGAAGAGAGAGCAAACGAGCCCTCTCTTTTTTTCATGAAAATATATCCACAAAGTCGTTTATTAGCCTTTAGCTTTTTAACTCTCTTTGATAATATAAATTTGATGCAAGCGAAAGGAGCATTAAATATGTGTTGCTCATGTTGTCCAGTAGTAGATATACAAACAACCCTTTAAATAAAAATTTAGGAGGTTGTTGTGTTTATGCTAGTACAAGAAAAGTTAATTAAAATGATTAAAGAGAAGTGTGAGGATGACCCTAGTATTTCGGCTTGTATGATGTATGGGTCTTTTACGAAAGGTGAAGGAGATAAATACTCAGATGTTGAGTTCTATATCTTTCTAAAAAATGAGTGGATTCAACAATTTAAATCCCAAAATTGGATTAGTGATATCGCACCGTATGATTTACTGTTTTTTAACGAATACGAAACTGAAGTTGTCGTGTTTTCCAATTTAATCAGGGGTGAATTTCACTTTCTCCCTGAGTCTGATATAGAGGTTATCAGGTCATTTAAGGATACAGGAGTTTTTCCTGACACTGAATCCATGTTTCTTTACGATACAACTGGTAAATTAAAAGCGTGTTTAGATTATCTTAAGGGCGAAGGACCGGAAAGAATGACTGATGATAATGTAAATTTTGCTTTTAATAACTTTGTTAATGCATGGCTTATGGGTGTTAACGTGCTAAACAGAGGAGAACTTGCTCGTTCGTTAGAATGTCTGTCATACGTACAGCAATATGTATTAAGGCTGCTCAGAGTTCGAGAAAATACAGTAGACCGTTGGTTGAATGCTACAAAAAACCTAGAAAGCGATCTATCAATAGAAGCGTACAATAAATATACTTTAATTACTTCAAAATTAGATGCAATAGAATTAAGAAGTGCTTATTTGAATGCTTTGAATGTGATAGAAGATTTAGCTCGTGTGCTCGACAATGATTATAAGTTTGACATTAATTTAGTATTCTTAAAAAAATTACACTCCCATATAGCTAGTAATTCTTAAACAACTATTTTTACCCCCGTTCAGGTTTACTGAACGGGGGTATGCTGTTTGCGAAAGAAAAAGTAAACTATTTTATTATCTTACAACCGCTATGCCAAAGGTGTTGGTTTCCACCATTTTACACTTTCTTTTTTCTCTTCATTCACAAGCAATTGAAATACATCAGGTCTTGCATAATGCCCCACTACATCAAAATCCAATTGACTATAAGCGATGTCCCGCATGTCAAGATCGGCTATCAGCATGTCTTCGCAACCGAAAACCGGTTCGACAATATAGTCGCCTAACGGACCGACAACTGCGCTTCCCCCTGAACTCATCTCATGTGGAGAAGAAGCTAATTCATCGTAGCAGGCCAGATCATTTGGGTACATATCTTTCGTAACATATTGATTGCACGATAAAACAAAACATCTTCCTTCCACAGCAATATGGCGGATTGTAGACTGCCATACATCCCGGGCATCTGCTGTAGGAGCGATATAAATTTGAACCCCTTTGGCATACATCGCCGTTCTGGCTAACGGCATATAATTCTCCCAGCAAATTAATGCTCCTATTCTTCCGAAAGGTGTATCGAAAACCGGCAAGGTGCTTCCGTCTCCCTCTCCCCAAACGATACGCTCAGAGGCTGTAGGTTTTAACTTACGGTGCTTTCCGAGCAATGTCCCATCCGGTCCAAAAAACAGTGCTGTGCAGTATACGGTTCCGCCACTACACTCGTTGTCTCTTTCAATCACGCCGATAACAAGATAGACGCCAGCCTTACGAGCCGCTTCTCCTAACCTTTCAGTCGTCTCACTGGGTACAGGAACCGCATTTTCCCAGTAGCGCAGCCAATCTTTTCTCCCTTCTGGAGTTCGGCTTCCAATTTTTGTTCCGAAGCTGAGCCCACGAGGATAAGCCGGAATGAAGGCTTCAGGAAATACGACGAGCCGAGCCCCTTTTTCTGCTGCTTGCAGCGTTAACGAAACCGCTTTTTCCGTACTTGCTTCTTGATCCATGATGACAGAAGCCGCCTGGACGACAGCCACACGTACACGATGCTGTTGAGTAGTCATTTTGCTCCCCTTCCTTTTTTGGAAAATTTAAATAATATAAGTCTATATGTATAGATGATAAAGCAAATCGTGTTTTTTGTATTCATCCAATGTAATTATTTTTATCTCATCCATTCCAGGTATTGGCATATAATTTGCTTGGTTAATAGAGTGTTCGAAACTATTGCTTGGAGGGAAGATAGTGATGGAAGTAGTAAATATTAGACCTGCCGCAAAAGAAGACGTTCCACAATTGCTTGATGTCATGTACCAATATATTGTCGATTTTTATAAGTGCCCCCGTCCGGAAGAGGGAGCCCTTGAGAAATTGGTGAATCATTTGCTTGATAATCCGTGGGAAGGTAGGCAGTTTGTTGCTGTAACACCATCAGGGAAAATCGTGGGATTCGCTACGTTATACTTTACTTTTAACACGCTCGAAGCAAAAAGGATGGCTTTTCTTTATGATTTATTTGTCGTACCTGACATTCGGGGACAAAAGCTTGGCGAAAAACTTTTTCAAACGTGCCTTTCTTATATTAGAGAAAATGACTATTCACATATGATATGGGAAACGGCCCACGATAACGCGGTTGCCCAGTCCTTATACGATAAGATGGGGGCACAGAAGGCGGTTTGGCTAAATTACGAAATAAAGTAAATATATGAAAAATTGAATAAAATATTCAAAGTTGATTAAAATAACTATATTTTTAGATGATGATAGGCTACGACCGACTCTTTCGAAAATTGAAAGGGTCGGCTTTTTTTACGGGCTTCAACAATCTGCCATAGCTTTATGACCAAATTGTGAAAGGTACCTATAGTGTGAAAAATATCACACCTACAGCGAGTGAACTTTTTTAGTATGAGAGTAACAAAACGGCCGTTTGCTTACAAAGAGATACGTAAACAAAAAAGGGAAGTGAAAGCATGAACTCTTTTTCGCTTGAAAAATCATTTTACTCTCGTGCCAGCATGTATTCCTTTATCGTCCTATTGTTTCTGTTTATCACAATGTTTCTCGGTACGAATCAATTTAAACATATCGATTTGGCGCTTTCCGGCTACATGGTCGCCGCCGCTATCTGTTTCATCGGTCTTGTCTATCGCATTGTTGCATTCGCCGTACGCCCTGCCACCCGGCGTGTGGACAGGCGAAGCCGAAAAAACTTGAAGGATAAAACAAGGAAGCGGCGCTCCTGGAAAGCTATCGTGGTCACACTGTTTGAAAACATCGTGTTACAGAAATTCATTTTTAAACGTGGACTGTACCGCGGTATTCAGCACATGTTGGTCGCCTACGGATGCATTGGTTCCTTCGCTATTACGTTCGGTCTTGTCTTCGGGTGGTTTCACTTCGAACTGGTTGACCCGAACCATTATGCGGTATCGGTGCTTGGATTAAAGCCGTTTGTAATGGATGTAGAAGGCTGGATTGCTTTTATGATTTATAACGGGCTCAACTGGACTGCCGCCATGTGCCTTATCGGGTTATCCATGATGTTCTATCGCCGGATTAAAGACCGTGACCTACAGGTAACGCAGCGCTTTGAATTTGACCTTGTACCGTTGTTCATTCTACTGGCGGTGACACTCACAGGCCTTGCGCTTACGATGAGTGCTGTGCTGTTCCATGGCGCGTTGTATATGACAATTTCAATGATTCATCAATTAACGGTTATTACATTGCTCATCTATTTTCCATTCGGTAAACTGTTCCATTTCCCGTTACGTCCATTAGCAATCGCAGTACCACTAAACTATCAAGTAGGGGAGGATATCCCGATGCACAATTGTAAACGTTGTGGCACATCGTATGCTGCACAGGAGCAAATTGAAGACGTCGTCAGCATCCTAAAGGACAATAGCTTTGACTTACAACTTGAGGATGGCAGTTATCTGGCGGAGTATTGCTGGGATTGCCGCCGTAAGCTGCGCGCTATGCGCCAGATGAACATGCTGAATCCACGTACGAAAGATCCGTACGCGCCAATCGATACGAATACAGGCATCTCAATGCCAGGTTTTAGCAAGAAGAAAGCGTAGGAGGAGACGAACATGGCAACGGAAACGAAAAATTTGCATAGAAAAGGTGAAAGCTTTATCCCGACGCATTGCTCGTACTGCGGTATGCAGTGTGGCATGAATATCCGGGTTGATGATGCCACAGGAAACGTTGTAGGAATAGAGCCGCGCTACGAATGGCCGGTCAATCAAGGCCGCCTTTGCCCAAAAGGTGTAACGGCCTATCAGCAGGTAGAGCATCCGGATCGCATTCTCCGTCCATTGATTAAGAGAAATGGGAAGTTTATCGAAGCTTCATGGGAAGAGGCGTACGATCTTATCGAACGAAAGTTTAAAGAAATTGCTACTAAGTACGGCAAAGATGCTCTTGGTGTCTACGGCGGTGTATCGATGACGAATGAAAAATGCTACCTTGTCGGCAAATATGCTCGCGTGGCACTTGGTACGAAGCACATTGACTACAACGGACGATACTGCATGTCGTCAGCGGCTGGTGGATTTAATGCTACCCTGGGAATGGATCGGGGTTCCACGCTACCTTGGCCGGACCTCCTACATTCGGACTGCTTTTTCCTGGCTGGTTCCAATACGGCGGAATGCCATCCGACTAGTATAACCTGGTTCTGGCGTGGCCGTGACCGGGGAGCGAAACTCATTGTCGCCGATCCGCGCGAGACGCCAACTGCCCGCATTGCTGATGTACATCTGGACCTGAAACCGGGTACAGACTCTGCGCTGGCAAACGGCATTGCACACATTTTGATCAAGGAAGGCTATGTAGATAATGAATACGTAGCGCAGCGGGTCAACGGTTTTGAAGACTTGGAAAAAATGGTAGAGAGATTTACGCCTGAATATACCTCCCGGCTTACCGGTGTTGCACAGGAAAAAATTATCAAAGCAGCACACATGTATGGGGAGGCGGAGAAATCGGTTGTGATGTTCGCACGGGGTGTAGAACAGCAGCGCAAGGGTGTGGACAATGTCGGCTCCTATACGAATCTGGCGCTTATCCGTGGCCAAATCGGTAAATTTGCGAGCGGTGTGGCGACGTTTACCGGTCAAGGAAACGGACAAGGCGGCCGCGAACATGGGCAGAAAGCAGACCTTCTTCCCGGCTACCGCAAACTGACTGAGCCGAAGGCTGTGCAGTATATATCGCAAGTATGGGGGATTGACCCGGCTGAAATGCCAGGTCCGGGTGTATCTGCGTATGAGATGCTTGATTCCATTCATCAGGGAACGGTGCGGGCGATGCACGTTATTTGCAGCAACCCAGCAGTATCATCGCCGAATGCGCAGCATGTGTGGAAGGCGTTAGAGAAGCTTGAGTTCCTGGTCGTCAACGACTTCTTCCTATCAGAAACAGCGGAATTCGCCGATGTTGTCCTACCGACGACCACGTGGGCCGAGGATGAAGGCACCACAACCAATACAGAGGGGCGTGTCATTAAGATTAACCAAATCCGTAAACCGGCTGGGGAATCGAAGCCGGACTGGCAGATTCTCAGTGAGATTGCTGCGCGTATGGATCGCGGTAAGCATTTCGAATATGAGAATGCGGAGCAGATTTTCAATGAACTGCGTGTAGCCTCCAAGGGCGGTAAAGCGGATTACTATGGCATCACATATGAAAAAATAGAGAAACAGCAAGGTGTATTTTGGCCATGTCCAGACCTTGACCATCCGGGAACACCGTACGTTTATCAGGATTCGTTCCCGACACCGGATGGCAAAGCTAATCTGCGTGTAGTGGATTGGCAGGAAGCGGGCGAGATTCAAAGTAAAGAGTTCCCGGAAATCTTAACGACAGGGCGTGTGGTGTTTCACTATTTGTCAGGTAACCAGACCCGGCGCATCGACTTTCTTATGGAAAAATGTCCAGAGCCGTATGCGGAAATGCACCCGGAGATGGCAAGCAAATACAATCTGCAAGACGGCGAAGAGGTAGAACTCGAAACACGCCGCGCAAAAATGAAATTGAAAGTGCGGTTGACAAAAGCCATCCGCAAAGACACGGTGTTTGTACCGTATCACTGGGGCAAAGAATTGTCCATCAACCAGTTGACCAATCCGTGTCTGGACCCGGTTTCCCGCATGCCGGAATTCAAGGTATGTGCGGTACGCCTAAGAAAATCTTGAGGAGTGAACGAGCATGAATCGAGTGCTGTATCTTGAATTTGAACGTTGCATTGGCTGTCGCGCCTGCCAAGCGGCTTGCCGGGAATGCGGTGGACACGACGCGAAAGAACGCAATTATGTAGAATATATCGATTTTATGGAAAGTCGGCAGACATTCCCGATGATGTGTATGCATTGCAAAGACCCGGCCTGTGCCAGGGTTTGTCCGGCTAACGCTATTCAGATTACAAAGGACGGCGTGGTGCTGTCCGCGATGGAAGAGAAATGTATCGGATGCCGTAACTGCACATTCGGTTGTCCATTCGGTATTCCGAAGTTTGATTTTGAGAAGAACATCATGTACAAGTGCGACATGTGCTATGAACGCACGTCGCAAGACATCTCGCCTATGTGTGCGTCGGTGTGCCCATCGGAAGCGATCCGTTTCATCGGTTTTGAAGAAATGATGGAGCTGCGCCGTAAGCGAGCCCAATCCAATCTATTGCAAGGCAAAAAGCCGACCGAGCAAAACAAATGGAACTTCGTCCCTGAAACGTTCGGTGTCTATACCGAATAACGGCACGAAACTGGAAGGAGTGTCATGTGCCATGCCTAAACACGAAACTGGAAAACATTCTGAATCTGACCTGCTTCACCTGGTAGATAACGTCAACCGGGAAGAAGATGTCGACTATAATCGCAGAAGCTTTCTCAAAGCGATGTTTGCCACCGGATTGACGATGTCGGCAGCAACTTTTCCGTTCTCCATCCACGCATTAACCGGCAAGGGTAAGGAAGCACTGCCACAAGTGAAAATCGCTGATGTGAAAGATGTACCGAGGGGCGGGTCCGTCGTGTTCAATTATCCTGATGAGAGCCAGCCGGCGGTGTTGGTTCATCTGAGCAACGGAGAGTATAAAGCATACAACAGCAAATGCACGCATCTACAGTGCAGCGTTTTCTGGAGTCAGGAACAGGAAAAGCTTGTTTGTCCGTGCCATCATGGTTTTTTCTCGGTCGAGAATGGCCAGCCGTTGGCAGGCCCGCCAAAGCGTGAACTACCGTTGATTGAATTGGAAATAAGAAACGATGCTATATACGCTATTGGAAGGAAGGTGCGTCATCATGCCTAAGGTAGGGAAAGCGCCTCGCCCCTCCAGGCCTTACTTCTATGCGATGATTATCCTGACGTTTGTCCAGGCACTGCTTCTGCAGTACGTAGTGGAATCGTATTTTGCGGAGCATGATGCGCGTATCCCATGGGTGTCTGGACTCTCAATACTCCTATCTGTTCTTATGATTTTTCTATATAAACTATGGGCGAAAAAAGAAAAATCCGCCCGTCAAAGGAGAAGAGAACAATGAGTAAGAAAGGTCAAACCTCTGCTCTTATTATGTCTACGTTGGCGATGGTCGTAGCGTTTGCGGTGTGGGCCTCGCTCTCACCACTCGCGTCCCAGCTACAGAAGCTGTTCGAGCTAACGGCCACCCAAAAAAGCGTTCTCGTTGCTACACCAGTGCTGCTCGGTTCTGTTATGCGCATCCCGCTCGGCATTATGACCGATCGGTATGGCGGCAAGAAAATGTATACGATACTCATGCTTTTCTTAATTATTCCGCTTATTGGCATCAGCTTTGCTAACAGTTATGCCGCGTATCTGTTCTGGGCCTTCTTCATCGGGATGGCCGGTACGAGTTTTGCGATTGCAATTGCGTATGTGTCTCGCTGGTATCCAGCGGAAAAGCAAGGTACCGTACTAGGCATCACCGGTATGGGGAACTTCGGGAACGCCGTCGCCGGTTTTGCAATTCCTTCGCTGGCTGTAGCATTTGGCCTGGGTAACGTATTCTTGATTCTGGCAGCTGTCGTTTTTATCACGGCGATTGTATTCTGGCTGACGACAGAAGAGCTACCGAAGCCAGAACAGACAAAAACATTTGCGCAGGCGCTTTCTGTTGTCAAATTCAAAAATACATGGATTTTATCCATATTCTACTTTTTAACTTTTGGTAGCTTCGTTGCATTCAGTATTTATCTGCCAACGCTGCTGCAAGATTTATTTGGTATTTCTGCGGTAGATGCAGGGCTTCGTGCCGCCGGATTCGTTGTGATTGCCACATTGATGCGCCCGATTGGCGGATACCTGGGCGATAAAATTGGTGCAGGACGTGTACTTACTTATGTGTTTTTGATGATGGTATTGTCCGGTGCGCTTATTTCATTCATGACGGCGAACATGATCGCATTCTCTGTTGGATGCTTAACAATATCGTTTTTAGCCGGTATTGGCAACGGCGCCGTATTTAAGCTGGTCCCGACTCTGTTTCCGGGAAGCACGGGTGCAGTGACCGGATTCGTGGGAGCTGCCGGTGGATTGGGCGGTTTCTTTCCACCAATCGTGATGGGTACGGTAAAGGACATGACGGGCTCTTACTTTCTGGGCTTCTTCTTCTTTGTCGGATTCGCCATTCTTTGCCTTGTGTTGAATAAACGCTTTTTCGACACGAAAAAAAACCATTCATTTGTAAAGAAGCAGGCACTGTAAGTCATCGAAAAGAATAAAGGTGGCTCTCACGAAGACGTGGGAGCTTCCTTGCATTCATAGGGAGGAAAGTATATGTCTTACACCGTTTTTATCCGGGAGCCGGACGCCGATTTTTTTGTTATTACGAATTTACTACAAGAGCTGGGGTATCGTCAGAAAACGCTTAACGATTATTCTTATTTTATCGAACACCGAGAAAATACAGTCCAAGTCGCTATGAATAAGACAGTAACGTTCTACATTAACGAGCAGCTTTCGCTTTCCGCTCTGGAAACGATGCGTCGCATGATTGTTGATGTGAAGAATCGAGCAGGCGGTGTGATTTCGGAAGCTGATTATCATATCGGTTATTTACAGGATGGCACGAAGACGGGCCTGTTCCGTAACTGGGAGCGCTGGATTAGCTTTCTGCATGCCGCCCGTTTCAACACAATTCAAGGTACGCATGTGCGGGTGTATGATACAATGTACAACCAACTTGGAGAAGGTGTTCTGCTTTCCTATGACATTGCTGAAGATACGGAAGGAATTGTACGTATTAGTTCATGTCGATTGAAAACAGAGGAGGGGATATGCAAGCTCTCAGCCAGTCCGTATGTTATCGTGGAGGCGACCGGGGAGTGGATTGAACCAGAGAAAGCTTGAAGTAAGAAGGCGAGACGGACAGCATGATACGTCTCGTTTTTTGCTTTGAAACAAATTGGTGTGTAAGCGCATCTTTAATAGGCTTGTCACATAAAATGCGCTACAATAGAAGATGAAATCACTAACAAAGAAGGGGCGAACAGGATGGAAGGGGTTATTCTGGCTGGTGGACAAAGTTCCCGTATGGGGAAGCCGAAAGAGTTGCTACCCGTGGAAGGGATGCCGTTAATTGAGCGTACACGACATCTGCTTATCCCGGTAACAGACCGCTGCATCATCATATCCAATCATCCGGAGCGGTTGGATATGATACCAGATGAAGTACCTGTTTATCCTGATGATATCCCGGGACAAGGACCGCTAGGCGGCATTGTGACCGCGATGCGTGTCGCAACTTCCGATATTTTGTTCATCGTAGCATGCGATATGCCTGCATTGACGGTAGATGTGGTGCTTCGATTATATGATAGGGCATCCATGTTACAAACGGAATATGACATTATCTACCCTGTGTGGAATGGAAGAGCGCACCCGCTGTGCGCTCTATACCATCGACGTATATGGCCGCTTGCTAAAACGCTTCTTAAGGATGGACACAGAAGAATGTTTGATTTAATCGACGGTGGGCGTGCGTTCGCCTGGGATGCGACACCGCATTTTCCAACCGATCCTTTTTGCAATATAAATACTGTACAAGATTATAACCAATTTCAAAAAGGGGAGAGAGTATGAGATTTCATCGTGAGCCGATTCAGGTAGAAGAAGCAAGAGAACGTGTGCTTGCATTTGCCGAAAGAAACCAAGTCGAAAGGATTCCTCTTCTTGAGAGCGAAGGGCGCCGTCTAGCTGAGCCGATACGGGCTACGAATGATGTGCCTCATTTTCCGAAGTCGCCGTATGACGGATTTGCAGTACGAGCTGAAGATACGAGCGGCGCTACGCCTGCTATGCCGATAGAGTTAGAGGTTGTAGGAGCCATCGCCTGTGGCGATGAACCCACATTTACGGTCGGGGCTGGACAAGCCGCTCGGATCATGACGGGTGCGGCAATTCCAGAAGGGGCCGACTGTGTTATCATGTTCGAGATGACAACCGAGAATGAAGCACGTGTGGAGCGTTATGTCGGCGTGAAGAAAGAGATGGAGCCAGGGGAAAATATTATCGAGCTTGGTGAAGAAAAAAAAGCGGGGGACTTGCTCATTGAAGCCGGAAAGCGCATTGGTCCCGGAGAGATGGCGATACTCGCGACGTTCGGCTATGCAGAGGTTCCGGTATACCGTTTACCGAGAATCGGCATCCTTGCGACAGGTTCGGAACTTCTCATGCCAGAAGAGCCGTTACGCTATGGAAAAATTCGCAACAGCAACAGCTACATGACCGCAAGCCAGGTACGCCAGGCGGGGGGAGTGCCTATTCTATACGGCAATCTTGAGGATGACCCTGATAAGGCAGTGGAGCGCATCCTTATGATTCTTGAGGAAACGGACATGCTCATTACGTCAGGCGGTGTTTCGGTCGGAGATTTTGATATTATGGTAGAAGTATTCAATAGGCTCGATGCGCAATTGCTATTTAACAAAATCGCGATGCGTCCGGGTAGTGTCACATCAGCAGCACGCTATAACGATACGTTTATTTTTGGATTGTCCGGTAACCCAGGCGCTTGTTTCGTAGGATTCGAGCTGTTTGTCCGTCCGCTGCTGGCAGCGATGCAGGGCAAACCGGAAGTACATCTGAAGGAGATGAAAGCCACACTGGGCGTAGACATGAAGAAACCGTCTCCGTTTGACCGATTCGTCCGCAGTTCCTGGACTATCGAAGACGGACGTGTTGTCGTCTATCCGGTCGGACGGGATAAATCGGGCGTTGTTACCAACATTACGGACGCGAACTGCCTGATGCGTATCCCGCCAGGGGGGAGCGGTGTTGGCAAAGGTGATACGGTTACGATTTTACAGCTTCCGTACAATGTTGGAGAATAACCATAGGGGAGAGAAATATGTCACAGGAAGAACGGTATCCACCCATATTGCAAGTCGTCGGCTATTCTGATAGCGGCAAGACGACGCTTATTACTAGACTTATCACTTATTTGAGCGCACAAGGATATCGAATCGGCACAATTAAACATGACGCCCATACTTTTGAGGTTGATAAGCCGGGCAAAGACACATGGAAGCATCGAGAGGCGGGCGCATCTATCGTCTCTATTACATCAGTGCAGAAAACAGCTATTATGATACAGGAGTATCGTAAGATTGAAGAGTTGCTACCCCTTTACAAAGATATGGACATCGTTCTGATTGAAGGATACAAGTTTGCGGATTATCCGAAAATCGTCGTGCTTCGTCATTCGGAACATGTCAAGCTTATGGAGGATGTTACATCTGTACTAGCGGTTGCAAGCTGGGAGCGATTCGAAGAGATAGGGTATCCCCAGTATGATGTCAATGACATCGAAAGCATTGCCGGCGTTCTGCTGGCGCATCTCAAAGGAGAGACACGATGAAATTATTCGAGATTATTGAAGAAGCGATTCCGGTCGAACAGGTGATGAATAAAGTCGTCCATCCGAACTGCGGCGCTGTAAATTTGTTCGTGGGCACGGTGCGGGAGTTGACAAAAGGGAAGCGGACGCTATATTTAGAATACGCTGCTTATAAGGAGATGGCAGAAAGTCAATTGACACGCATTGGCCAGGAAATCAAGGAGAAGTGCCCAGATGCACGCATTGCTATCACGCACCGTATAGGGCGACTTGCTATTAGCGATATTGCCGTCGTCATCGCGGTTGCAACACCACATCGCGCAGACTCGTATGAGTATTCGCGCTATGCAATCGAGCGAATTAAAGAAATTGTGCCGATTTGGAAAAAAGAACACTGGGAAGACGGCGAAGCATGGATCGGAGATCAGAAAGAGACGAGAGCATATCCGACCGGAAAGCCGGATATGGGAGGACATGAGTCATGATTATGATTAAGCTTTTCGCGGCAATGGCAGAGGAGGCAGGCGAAGAGACAATTGAACTGCCCTGGATGGAGGGAATGTCGACAGCGGATGTGAAGAAATGGCTTGGGGAACGGTATCCGATGCTTGCACCCCATATCCCTGCTGCTATGGTGGCGGTTAATCAGGAATTCGCTAATGTAGAAGAAACGCTCCGAGATGGAGATGAAGTGGCATTTCTGCCTCCGGTAAGCGGGGGATAAGAAATAGGGAAGACCCGGGAAAGCGCGTAGGCGCCCGGGTCTTTTTTATGGACAAGAAACCGGACGTTTACAATGCCTGTTTATTATTGCTGTATAGACAGCAAGTATGTAATTAGGTTAAATATACCTTTTTTTCTTTTTGTGTTTCGATGGGAGAGATAAGAGGAATTCTGTTTAATGTAAAACAGAAGAAAAGAAAGGTGGGAAACGTAATGTTTGGATTGGTGGATATTATCAAATTCCTCATTTCCTTCTTTCTTATCCTACCGATTGTAACGCTATTGCATGAAGCTGGCCACGTTTTTTTCGCCAAAATAGTCGGGGGAAAGAAAGTCAGAGTAGCTGTAGGGGCCGGGGATACTCTATATAAATTCGGTATCTTTGAATTGCGTAAATACTATTTCATGAACGGCGAGTGTTATTATGAAAAATTGCGGTTTAATAACCGCTTTACTAATGGGCTTATTTATGCTGGAGGCATTATTTTTAATAGCGTTTCTGCTTTATTTGTGAACGGATTGGTTGAATCAGGTGTATGGGAGCCCAGCATCTATTATTATCAGTTTATTTACTTTTCCTTTTATACCGTGTTTTTCGCGGCTTTGCCGATGAGTTATCCGAACGGTGGCTGTACGGATGGAAAACTGATTTTAGACCTCATTCGCAATAAGCCGACTGTTGGAGAAATGGAGACAGTGTATATTGTAGAGAAAGAGGACAAGGATGAGGAAAGTACGGGCTGGCAATTGATGAAGCAAGATGCAGAAGAGAAGCAGAAAGTACGCGATTTCCCCCATAAAGCCGCGGCCGTGTACGAAGGAGAGCAGGAAGCTGAGAAGCACAAGCCAAGTCGACTGTTTATTTATTCGAAACAGGGAGAAGTAGAAGAAGAACGTGTATATAACCCTCTGCCCGAGTAGTGATGCAGACAATAAAGCTGATGATTCACGAATACATTCGCGGTTCATCAGCTATTTTTTGTGATGCTTTACTGCTTTTCTTCAGGTTTTAATTCGATTTTTTCTTGTTGCTCTTTACCGTCTTTATCGGACCACTTTACAATTGCATACGAATTTTTTACGTCTTCAGCCTGAATAGAGGAATATGGATCGGGACTGCTTTTAATGGAACCGATTTTTTGCATACCATTCGGAAAACTAAGGTTGACTCCGGTAGCTGAATTGCGCTGAATAGTATCTCCTTTTCCCGTATAGAAACCTAACTCAAAAAAAACGAACTCCTGATTATCTGGAAGTGGATCGGCTCCAATGTAACGGATCGTTCCATTTCCGAATTCTATTTTGTCTTTAGTCATAGTACATGTATATCCTTCGATACTCCAATGCAGACTTGCGCCATTCATTTTGATAGTAAGGTTCTCTATTTTCTTTAGACTCTTTGTTGCGGGAATTTGTTCATTCGTACATGCAGACAGAAATAAGCTTGATAGCAAAAGAGAAAGAAATATTCTTTTCATATGAGTTTTAACATACCCTCCTTTTTTATCCTGGTCCAAAGAGCAGGAAGACCTCCGTCGATAGAAGTGTTACTTGATTACAATCGGGGAAAGAAACAAAAATAACCATAATTTTTTTTATGTAAACAAAAAAGAAACGATACTAAAAGTTAGTTGTTAAGAGAGGGTGACCCAAAAGTGATGAGGCACCCTTCTTCGATACAGTATATACGCATAAAAAACAGTAAGCAACCTATATATTGTATTCCATTTGAGACCAAACAACCTTTTAAGTCAGCCTCTTTTTCCTGTCATTCAAATTAGCTTTTTCCCGGAAAAGGAGAGAAGAAGTTATGGTATACGGGAAGTGTAGGAGCAAGCCACACTTGCCCAGTTCCTTCAAAGGTCTGTAGTAAGCCATCACCGCTCGTCATACTGCCTACCATCGATTTAGCCGAGCGTTCTACGGAGAAGGAGATGTCTCCGATGCGTGCAAATGCAAACGTACCATCTACTTGCAGGCGATCATTTTGCAGCTCAACAATATGAACTTCATTGAGAGGCACCGGAGAGTTGATAATTAACAGTCCAGAGCCGGATACTTCTGTCTGAAACAAGCCTTCGCCACCAAACAGGGCAGAAGATACATTCTTCTGTACCACGCTTGTTATCTTTAATGAAGAATCGCCTGCGAAATAGATGCCTTTATCCAGAACGACTCGCTGGTTAGCAACCGGAATAATCGCATAATGTCCAAATGAAGGTTCGAGATAAATCTCACCGGTTCCCATATACGTAGGCCGGAACACGGCTTCTTTCGTCATAGCGCTGTTCAGCAAACGCTGGGCCATGCCTGCCATGCCACCCGTCGTATTCTGGAGCGCTATCCGACCTTTTAGGTATTGAAGTGCACCTTGTTCCACCGTAAAGCTTCCTTCATTAAGCGTTGCTTTAATCTGATGAAGCTTTACCCCATTACGGCGTGCATAATACAAGCTAGATGCCATCGAGGCATTATGAAAGCCTGCCAAATTATCAAATTCCAAAACTTCTACCTTGAGGCTCCCGTCTGTGCTTGTTTTCGAATCAACTATTTTTATGTTATCGCTATACATCACACCGCCTCCTCTCTTTCATTGTACTATACGATGGCTAGCTGAAAAGTTTTATTTTTCCGAAATACGCCCGATACGTGCAACGAACTATCAGCGGTAGATGAAGAAAACCCCCGCTGAGTGAAGTTTTATTTTATAATTAGAGAAGGAGTTGTATAACGGCGATAAAATTTTTCAAGAAAAAGGACAATTACGGCTATGAACATTCTAACAGCAGAAAGCATTTCTAAATCGTATGGCATGAAAACATTATTTAATAATATTTCGCTTGGCATCCAAAAAGGGGAGCGAATCGGTATTATCGGTGTGAATGGTACAGGCAAATCTACCCTTCTAAAAGTACTGGCCGGTATCGTCCCGCCAGATGGGGGAACGGTAACGACAGGCAATCGGATGCGTGTAGAATTCCTGCCGCAGAATCCGGTATTCGAAGAAGAAGGAACAGTGCTCGACCAGATTTTTGCTGGAGATTCGCCACTTATGCAATTGGTAAAAGAGTACGAACAGACGATTGAGCGAATTAGTGGCGATCCGGGGAACGAAAAGCTACAGCAAAAGCTGGCCGACTTAAGCGAGCGAATGGATCGTATGGGGGCTTGGGATGTAGAGACGAATGCAAAAACGATTTTGACGCGTCTCGGCATTCATCATTTCTCTGCGGGGGTGCGTCTGCTATCTGGAGGACAGCGTAAACGGGTGGCGATGGCACGTGCATTAATTAACCCTGCGGACTTGCTGATTCTCGATGAACCGACGAACCATATCGATAATGAGACGGTAGAGTGGTTGGAAGGCTATTTATCACGCTTTAAAGGTGCACTGTTACTGATTACGCATGATCGCTATTTTCTGGATCGTGTAGTAAACCGGATTGTAGAGCTCGATCGAGGAAGTCTGTATTCATATGATGGCAACTACACCTATTTCCTCGAAAAGAAAGCAGAGCGAGAAGAACGAGAAGCAGCGACAGAGGCGACTCGTCAGAATATATTGCGGCGTGAACTCGCCTGGCTACGCCGGGGCGCAAAAGCCCGTACGACGAAGCAGAAAGCGCGCATTGACCGCGTTCATCAACTGCAAGAAAATAAGCCGCAGGCCCAACAACAAACACTCGAAATCGAACTGAAATCACAACGCCTGGGCAAAAAAATTATCGAGCTTGATCACATATCGGCAGCGTTCGATGGACGGACACTTATTCACGATTTCAGCTATATTGCTGTGCCAGGCGATCGCGTTGGTATTGTCGGACCGAACGGTAGCGGCAAATCTACGTTATTGAAGATTATTACCGGTAAGCTTGCGCCGAACACAGGGGAGGCGGTGCTGGGGCCGACCGTGCGCCTGGGCTACTATGGCCAGGAGAATACGGAGATGGATGAAAAACAGCGTGTGATCGACTATATTAAAGAAGCCGGGCATGTGATCCACCTGGCAGACGGCAAGACATTGTCTGCCGGACAGATGCTGGAACGCTTTCTATTTGCCCCTGAAGCACACGGTACGCTAATTGGACGTCTATCCGGCGGGGAGAAGCGACGGCTATATTTGCTTCGCGTACTGATGGGGGAGCCTAATGTGCTGCTGCTTGACGAACCAACGAATGATCTTGATATCCAGACGCTTTCGATTCTCGAAGATTATCTTGAGAATTTCCCAGGTGTCGTTATTACCGTATCGCATGATCGCTATTTCCTCGATCGGACGGCGGATCGCTTGTTTGCTTTTGAAGGCAACGGGCTCATTAAAGAATACAACGGCAATTATAGCGAATACCTGGATGCTCGAAAACATGAAGAAAGCCAAAAATCAATGAATGAACACCGGGAGGCAAAGGAAGCGGTATCCCGGGAGAAAAAAGAAAAGCCGCGTCGTCTTACTTATAAAGAAAAGCTGGAGTTTGAGACGATTGAGCAGGAAATTAGCGAGTTGGAGCAGCGAAGCGAAGCGCTTGAGAAAGACATGGCACAGACAGGGAGCGATTATGGTAAACTCGCCACATTGACCGAGGAGAAAGAGAAAGTTGATGCTGAATTGGAAGCCAAAGTGGAACGTTGGGCTGAGCTGAACATGCTTGTGGAAGAAATTGAGGCCCAGAAGAGTTAGGCATATGTTTTGCAATCATTCATCAGAAGTGCTATGATAAATAGTATTGCATGTTTTTATATTTATATATCACAGTAGGTTTAGCATATATACTATTCACAAATTAAAGGAGGAAGTTATGGCAAAAAAATCGATGATTATAAAATCACAGCGGAAGCCAAAATTTAAAGTACAGGCTTATACTCGTTGCGAGCGCTGTGGCCGTCCGCATTCCGTATACCGCAAATTTAAGCTATGCCGGATTTGCATTCGCGACCTGGCTTATCAAGGACATTTGCCGGGCGTGAAAAAAGCAAGCTGGTAATTAAACAAACGTAGATAAACCGGAGGGCAGGATATTCTTGCTTTCCGGTTTTTTTATTAGAGTGGCTATCGAAATCATTGACAGATTTTACATTCTAAAATATTATTAATATCGATAATGATAATGATGGAAATGTGAGGAGAAAACATATGATAATCGTAACCACGGAAAATATCGCCAATTATCAGATAAAGGAAATAAAAGGGCCGGTATTTGGTTTGACGGTACGGGCAAGGGGATTGGGGAAAGATATTACTGCGGCATTAAAAGGACTTGTCGGGGGCGAAATTAACCAATATACGGAAATGCTTGAAGATGCACGTAAACAGGCGCTTGACCGGATGGTAAAAAATGCACAAGCGATGGGGGCGAATGCGATTATTATGATGCGTTTCGACTCTGGAGAAATCGGCGCCAACATGAGTGAAATCGTTGCGTATGGCACAGCTGTCATAGCCGAGCCTGTTGAATCATGAATTGGCTAAATCTTGCCACCGGATATATTGGTATTCAATTGCTCCTTTTCATTAGCATTGTTTTGCTTTCGTGGTTCATTTGGGATAAACGTTTTAAAAGCAAGCAGGGGGATGAAGTGCCTCCCGGTTTTGAAAAAACCGAGGAGATAATGATCGACCCGACCACAGATAAAAAAATGCGGGTGTATTACCATCCGGAATCAGGGGAACGATTTTATAAAGAAGAAATAAAATGAAGCCTGCCTCCTATCTATAATCGCTTAGTCTTGTAGGCACCTCTGTATTGGTCGATGCGCCGACGAAAAAGGATTTTAACGGAGCTTTGTCGAAAAGATACAGAATAGTGCAGACGAATAGGAGGTCATACAGAGTGGAGAACACAGTACAAACGAACAATGAAGTTTTATTCTATGTAGAGAAAGGTATCGGACATATTCTGCTGAATCGACCGAAAGCCTTGAATGCCTTGTCTTTGTATATGGTTGATGAAATCGGCAAAAAACTTGCCGAGTGGGAGCATAACCCATCCGTCTCTCTTGTCTTGATCGAAGGGGCAGGCGAGAAAGGATTATGCGCGGGCGGTGATATGCGCTCGTTTTATGATAAGCGCGACGATAATGTAGAAGAATATGCGCTGCAATTCTTCTCTATTGAATATAAAATGAACCTGGCTTTACATCGCTACACGAAACCGGTTCTCGCCTATATGAATGGTATCGTTATGGGCGGCGGTATCGGCGTATCGATTTTTGCGAGCCATCGTGTGGTGACTGAGCGCTCGAAATTATCTATGCCTGAGATGAATATTGGTTTCTTTCCTGATGTAGGCGGTAGCTATTTCTTGAACCAGATGCCGGGTCAGATGGGACGTTATCTGGCATTGACGGCCCACCTATTCAACGGAGCAGACGCAATCTATCTTGGTGCGGCCGATTATTATATCCAATCCGAACAGTGGACTGAGCTGAAGAACGACGTACAGATAGAAGATTGGACACAGGTAGGGAACCGTGAACAGATCAGCGCCAGATTGACCGAAATCCTTACGAAATACGGGACGGCCAATCTTCCAGAATCGCCACTTGCGAAGGTGCAGGATAAAGTCGATCGCCATTTTAACCATCATTCAGTAGCTGACATTCTGGCGTCCCTCGATCGTTCGGCAGCTGAAGGGGATGAATGGGCAGCAGAAACGGCGAAAACGCTGCGCGAAAAATCGCCGATTTCAATGGCTGTGGCATTGGAGCAGCTTGTTCGAGGTAAAGGCATGACGGCTGCTGATTGTTTCTGGATGGAGATGAATATGAGTATGCATTTTATGCACAGTCATGATTTTTATGAAGGTGTACGTTCTGTGCTGGTAGATAAAGACCGGAACCCAAGCTGGAATCCTGCAACGATTCAGGAGGTAAAGCAAGAACATGTAGAAGTGTTCTTCAAAAACCCGTGGGAAGGCGGACAACACCCATTAGCCGATGAATAATAAAGTAAAACGTCCATCAGGGGGAGATTTCCTCTTTCGTTGATGGTTAGTTGCACTTAACATGGTCTTAGGGACAGCTATCCCTTAAGAAAAAGGATGCCAAAAAGTATGGCATCCTTTTTTTGGGGATAGAGATAAGGCGGTATGTTAGGAAAGGCCTAACCAATATACGAGTGCAAATCCGAAAATTGAGAGGAGAATCGAGCCAATGAGTCCTGCCCAAAACGGTCGTATTCCCATTCGCTTTAACGTACCTGCATC
Organism: Aneurinibacillus migulanus; assembly: GCF_001274715.1. GTDB lineage: Bacteria > Bacillota > Bacilli > Aneurinibacillales > Aneurinibacillaceae > Aneurinibacillus > Aneurinibacillus migulanus. The sequence continues at coordinate 2,770,495 of NZ_LGUG01000004.1, forward strand.
AATGTTAAGGCCAAGACCAGCCATCGCCATTGCGATCAATAGATACGCAAGCGCTACGATTTGAGCTGCGATGCTTTGCGGCACAATACCTAGCGTGTTGATTCCGCTCACAGCAAGAAAGCCAAGGATAAACCAGGGAATGGCAAGCGGTGTACGTTCAGCTTGGGAGGCACCGTCTTTGTATTTAGTTTGCCGATGATACCACCAGCCGATTACAAGAGCCACTGGAACAAGTAGCGCTACCCGCGTCAGCTTTACGATGATGGCAATGTCCATCGCTTGCTGTCCTCCAGCAGCAGCAGCGGCTATTACATGGGCAATCTCGTGGAGCGTACCACCGGCGAATACTCCATAGCCGGATTCTGTCAGACCAAGTATCGGATATATTACAGAATACGCTAATGTAAATAAAGTACCTAGTACCGCGACGGTTGCCACACCGACTGCTGTTTCTTGTTTGTCCGCTTTCACCTGTGGGGCTACCGCTGCTACCGCCGCCGCACCACAAATGGCTGTGCCACATGCTGTTAGCATGCCAAGCCTGCGGTTTACGCCGAACAGGCGGGTCAATCCATATACCACAACCAGCGCAAATACTATATCGAATGCAGCTACGGCAAATACTTTGGGCCCTGCTTGAATGATATCCTGTAGGTTTAAGCGCATTCCCAGCAGAATAATTCCCAACCGTAATAATTTCTTACTGGCAAATTCCACTCCAACCATAGAGGAACCCGGTACTGGAAGTGTTGCCCGCCACACCATTCCAAGCAGGATGGCGATGACGAGCTGCCCGATAATGCTGAGTACCGGAAGCATTGCGATATATTTGGCTATAATGGCAATTACGAGTGTAATTCCGAGTCCCAGCAGAAAAGGGGCAGAACCCCGCTTTTTTTCTCTTTTTTCCTGTTGACTAGCCGCCTGTTGCATGGCTGCACTTTGTTGCATTTTTTATCCCCCGCTTCATGTATGATAAGTTTACTTTTACTATAAAAGCAGTTGAATAATAAGTAAAATATAGTTATTCTATCTTTAAGATTAGCTTTTTTAATGATATTAGGAGGCAATCATGCATTACGATGGACTGCGTACCTTTGTTACTGTAGTGGAAGCGAAAAATTTTACCCGAGCCGGAGAGATACTGCGACTGTCTCAGCCTAGTGTTAGCCTGCACATTAAGCAGCTTGAGCGCGAATTTGGTACGAAACTTATCGATCGTTCGCCGAAGCATTTGTATGTGACCCAGGCAGGAGAAATGTTGTATGAGCGAGCGAGACAGATGCTGAACTTATACGAAAAAGCGAAAGAAGACATTTACACACACCAGCACCGAATTGCCGGAACCTTACATATCGGGGCCAGTTTTACCGTTGGTGAATATGTTTTGCCCGTTCTACTAGCGGACTTCTGCCACCGCTATCCTGATGTGGAAGTGGAAGTAACCATCGGTAATACACAACGGATTACTGAAGCGGTGAAGCTGCTGCATATGGATATTGGTCTTATCGAAGGTCAGACAAGTGAAAAAGATTTGCAAATCGTTCCGTTTATGAAAGATGAGATGGTGTTGGTAGCACCGATGAACCATCCGCTTGTAGGCGACAGCCCTATCGTCCCTGAGGCATTACAGGACGAAATATGGATTGTACGGGAAGAGGGTTCAGGTACCCGTGTATATTCCGATCATGTAATCCGTACGTTAGGATTGAGCGTGAAAAAAATAATTACATTCAGCAGCAACCAGGCAGTTAAAGAAGCGGTCGCGGCGGGATTGGGCATTACGCTGCTTTCGAAATGGGTAGTACGGAAGCCGATTCAGCATGGTGAACTGGCAATGATTGCGATTCAGGGGCAGCAATTTCCACGCCGCTTATCTTATGTGGCTCCGGTTCATGCAGAGCAGACAAATCTGGTGAAAGCATTTCTTGAGGAAATTGAAAAAACGTCCGATTGAATGGCCTGTCCATCATTTCCCCAATTTTCCCTTGACCAGAGGCAGGAAGTCCAATATACTAGCATCAATACAACTTTATATTCGTAAAACCTCATCAACACTCTGATGAGGTAGAGGTCGCGGGCTTCAAGAGTACGCTGTGGGAGATGGGGAGAACATCGAGGAACGCAGGGGAAAGGGAAGACCGCCGAAGTTTGCCTGGATTCTCTAGACAGGCAGGCTGGGGCTGTTTCCGAATAGGAACAGAACTGTCACGCGTACTTTCCGGATACGCGTGTTGCGCTATCTTGCAGGAGATACGGAGATGGGGGAACATAATGTTCAAATCTCATCTACGACCCGTGTTGTAGGTGTTTTTATTTTCTTTGCCTGTACTCTCCTACCTATCCGGTTAGGAGAGTTTTTTGTGGACACGGGCTGTGGGTTAAGTTCCCTTTTCCGATACGCGCGCCGGCATGGAGAAACAAGTCGTAGATAAGCCAATGCGAAACTTGTGATAAAGGAGGAATTGGAATGATTGACTTAGGAAGAATGGTAACAGCGATGGTGACGCCGTTTGACTCGGGGTTGCAGGTTGATAAAAAACAAACAGAAGTGCTCGTAGAACATTTGATTGCGACCGGTTCGACCGCGCTTGTTGTAGCGGGTACGACCGGGGAATCACCAACATTGACTGGACAGGAAAAGGTAGATTTGTTCCGTCATGTTGTAGAGATTGTGAACGGACGCGTACCGGTGGTAGCTGGTACAGGCAGCAACAACACAGCTGCATCCATCGAACTGACACAAAAGGCAGTAGAGTGTGGCGTAGACGGTATTATGCTGGTCGTTCCTTATTACAATAAGCCGTCACAGGAAGGTTTATATCAACATTTCAAAACGATTGCAAAAAGCACGAAGCTGCCGGTGATGCTGTACAACATTCCGGGTCGCTCCGTTATTAATATGAAATCCGAGACAACCATACGCCTGGCACACGATGTAGCTAACATTGTGGCAATTAAAGAAGCGAATAGCGATACTGCTCAGATGTCTATTATTATTGAAAAGACACCTGATGATTTTGTATTGTATACCGGCGACGATGGTATGACGTTACCCTGTATGTCTGTTGGCGGTAAAGGTATAGTGAGCGTAGCAAGTCACGTGATTGGCAGGGAAATGTCGGAAATGATTCAGGCATTCGTTAGCGGCAATTTTACGAAGGCGAGTGCGCTGCACCGTAAGCTACTGCCGATATTCGAAGGATTGTTCATTGCTGCTAATCCGACGCCTGTAAAAGCTGCACTCGCTATGCAAGGCATCGAAGTAGGTGGTGTACGTCTGCCGCTCGTTGAATTGACGGAAGAGGAGCGGCAATTCGTGAAAGGATTGTTACCGCAAAAAGAAGCGGTAACGATATAAGAAGTATAGGTAGGAGTAGGATAGAGAATATAAATAGCTTGTAAACGTAATGAGGGGGCTGACCCAAAAGGACACATAAAATGACCTTTTGGTGTCAGCCTCTTTCTTGTTCATTTACAATAAAGTTGGTTAACTTTTGATAGAAATACCTAAAGGCCTTAGAGAATAGTATCAAACATATATCGTTGTTGTTATTCTATTCTTATATATTGAATCCAAACTATCGTCAGTTATGACACTATATACATCTGATTTGATACATCGACAAATTCTTGTGGTGAGAGGGAAGAAAAGAAGGAAGGGCGGTATGCGGGAGCGGTCGGAAAAAGACATGTTTGCTTTTCTTCTGCTGGAGCGCAGGGCGCATCCCACCTCTTTTTTTCTGGATCGCCTCCTTCCAACCACGCTATCCTGTCAAAATATCAAGTGTAATTTATATAGTTAAGGAGGGAATACTTTGAAAGTCATGAGATTTTTTGTAACTTTTTTTTCGTGTTTGGTTATTACTGTGGGATGTAGTAATAGTGCCACGCAAAGCTATATACTTTCTTTTAGCGGTGAAGGAGAGCATTGGAAAAGTTCTCTGGAAATACACGGAAATAATCACATTAATTCTAGAAAAGAAGATTTTACGTTACAGTATAAAGATAAGAATATAAAATATATAGGGGAAGTTAGTTACAAGGTAGAAAAATCCAACATTGTAGTAAAAAGTGGAAAAGATAATTTAGCGACAGGAAAAAATGAACTTAAGAGTAGCAGTGCGTGTAAGGGTTGTGCCAGAGCATATCCCGAGGATAAATGGATAGTTACCGTAGAATGGAATGGGAAATCAGAAACATTTCCAATGTTATTAGGAGAGAAATAATTTTTTTATTTTATGTTTGTCGCTCTGAAAGATTGAATCCTCCTGGAAAGGAATGTTTGTTCGTATTACTCAATAGTTGCCTCTGTTAAAATATAAATAACCTTCCATTTTGGGATTAATTTAGGAGTACAACATTCCGATATTATGGATAATCAACAGGTGTGATCTTTTATATGTGTAATGCTACATAAAAAATAACAATAGGATGTGTGATTATGCGTATTCATTCTAATACTACCAATTATTTAAAGTATCAACGAACAGGTAATAATAAAACAAACAATTTATTTGAAACAAATTTGCAAGAAAAAGAGATGGAAAAAAAAGATGAAAAACAGGATGGAAAAAAGGGGAAACTCGTTACGTGTAGAGAAGGATCATATGTTAGACAATATATTATGAAATCGGATGGAACTAAAATATTAGTAAGTGAATTGAAACAAAACGAAAGTGAAATCAGTACATCTAGCCACGATCAAAATCCAGCATACAGTAAGAACAATCCTAGACAGCATGGTATGAATACAAATACAAAAGAGGCTTTACATACATTAAATCTCAATGCAGGGATTTTCTGTAAACGAACAAGCGGAACTTTGTAGCATGTGGAGAAAGCTAGCAGTTTTCGTCTGCATAGCATCGTCTAAATCGAATCGATAGGCTACAGATGGATTGGTATATTTTGACCTCATGTTGAGTATGTACCATAGAATTCAGAGTTTCTCCTCGACTTTTGCACATGTTAAACACTGACTTTATTGTAAAAATCCCCGAACGTGCCCATGGTATCTTGGGTGTTTCGGGGATTTTTGATATTTGTTTACTTTGTGTTCATACCGGCTAACCAGGCGATAAGACGCTTGTTGATGCCTTCTTCGGACTCGTCCGGCAGAAGCTCCGCACGTATGACTGTATCAAATAGTTTTTCTAAAGGCTCGCGCGGATCTTCTTTCTTCATTTTTTTGTCCTGAAGTAGTTCCCAGTTTTGCACGATATAATCGCGACGATCGATTCCTTCCTTTTCGAAATAAGACGACAGTAGCGCGACATCGCCCAGGAAATTCTCTGTAAATCTTTCTTCGACCGTACCGCGGAGCAGTGCGATTTCAATTTCATACATTGGCGATTGAGCGGATTTATTTTTGCCAATCCATGGCGTTTCCAGGATAATCGGCTTATCTTTTGCTGCTTCATGGTGTACGATGTAGTGAATGGCATCAAACCCGATAAGCCCGGAACCAATCGGCGCGTGCCGATCCTTTGCGGCGCCGCGGAAATTTTTGCTATCATTAATATGGAAGACGGCAATTCGGTCGAGACCGACAATTCGATCGAACTCTTCCATAACGCCATCGAAATCATCGTTTAAATTATACCCTGCGTCATGCGTATGGCACGTATCAAAGCAGACGGTGAGCTTATCATTCAGCTTCACTTTGTCGATAATGGCGGCCAATTCCTCGAATGTACGCCCTATCTCGGAACCTTTTCCTGCCATCGTCTCAAGCGCAATGTTAACCGTTTGTCCGGTATGCAGTACTTCGTTCAATCCTTCGGCGATTCGATTGATGCCATACTCGGCGTCTTTATCGGTATATGCGCCTGGATGTAAGACGATATTATTTACGCCCAGATATTCAGCGCGCCTAATTTCTTCCTGAAGGAATGAGACGGCAAGTTCGAATGTGTTCGGTTTGTATGAGCCAAGATTAATAATATACGGTGCATGGACGACAATATCGTCGATGCCGTATTTTTTCATAATCTCAAAGCCTTCCTCGACGTATTGTTCTTCCATTGGTTTGCGCCGGGTATTCTGTGGAGCTCCCGTGTACACCATAAACGAAGTAGAGCCGTAGCTGATAGCTTCCTCCACCGCGTTAAGCAATCCTTTCTTAGAAAATGAAACGTGCGATCCTATCTTCATCTTATGTATCACTCCTCACTGCTCTATTGTAGCAGAAACTTCCCAATAAGATGAACGGTAAACCATTTGTTTCCCATTTACAAAAAAAAGACCCGGTATACACCGGGGAAAAACCATCTTCACAGGATGGTCTGTTGCTTTGGTTATTTTTTTGTTTCAAACTTTGCGTAGAATTCCTTTTGCAAAGCCATTCGTAGTTCGCTATATTTTTTAATAGCTGGATATTTCTCTTCATTTTCCTGTAAGCGACGACCAAGGACTACATCTTGCGGCATTTCCTTCAAGCCTTTTTCTATCTCCGCAAGTACTTCCAGCAAGTCCTTATCCTTTATGCGTTTTTTTGCTTCCCCGATTTGCTTGAGTGCGTACGGTGGTTGCCCGATGAAGCCATCTACGATAAACATCGCTATCAGATCGTCTTTTTGCCAATCATAAAGTTCTTTTTCCTTGTTAACCTGATAAGCAGTCATACTGTATAGACCATACTCATCCGGTTTATATTGCGTACCATTCTGAAACTCCATAATTGTGTTCATTAAATCAACTTTCGTGACCTTATCTTTAGGTAATTCTGCTTCTGTATATTTCGTCTTAAACTTTTCGGAAATACGTGCAAGACGAGGGTCTGAGAATGTGATCTTTCCTTGTTCCTCGTTTTGTTTTCCTTGTTCCTGCTTTGGTTGCTCTGTTTTCTGTTGCTGTGTTGCACATCCGATAACCCCGGATAGGCTGCATACAAGCACTCCAATTAATAAGCTTTTTGCTGCTCTCATGATTAATCTCCTTTATCTGTCATTACATGCTGATAATTGCTGTGTTTTTTTAGAACAAAAGGTCTGGCGCTTTGCACCTGTGTACTTCTCACCTATTGTACACAAAACCCTTATAAATAAAAAGGAAAGCAGAAACAACTGAAAAGTTCAATTGATTTACTGCAAGTTTCACGAAATTATCATTTTTTATATAGTGTTAACCGAAAAAAACGGATCATTCAACCTCAAACGCTGTGACTTTAAATAAAGGGGAAAGTTAAACGATTCTCGTTATTATGTTAGAATCACTACAGTATTTATGTTGAATCTTATTATGAAGGGGAACTCAGACCCGAAAGTTGGCCAAATGAGCTGATTTTCGGGTTTTTTGATCTAAAAAAGTGTAGTTTAAAAAGGTTATGTTTACTACTTTGTAGAAGTAAAGTAATCAAAATATCCCGGACCTAAAGACGTAATTAAGCCGAATTCATGGAAATTCTATTGGAAAGGAGAAAGAATATGGAAAGGGAAAAGATTGTCATTACAGGCTACGGAATCAAAGTCCCGGGAGGATATGGCGTCGAACATTTTACGGATACCCTGCTGACAGAAAGGAGCGCGCTTGACCTCTTTGTAGGGGAAGGAACAGAAGGAAGAAATATCGCGTTTGGCGTGGTACATGATAGACTAGAAAACGTGCAGGATAAAAAATACCGAAGATATCCTAGAATTAGTCTTCTGGCCCTGTCAGCGGCGAATGAAGCAATAAAGATGTCGGGGCATAAAAACTGGGATACATACAGAACAGGAGTTTTTATGGGCACGGCTTTAGGGGGAACTTTAGGCTATGATTAAATCGTCGTTCTTGCACACCAGAACAATTTTAAAGATGTACCTGTAAATGCATGCGGCATCGTTCATTATCATAGTTTAGCTTCTTCAATAGCGGAATTTGCCGGGATACATGGTGTTACCAGAACGGTGGCAACAGGATGTTCAGCAAGTATTGATGCCATTCAGGATGCAATGATGTACTTACATACTGGAGAACTGGATGCTTGCATTGTCGGCGGGAAAAGACCTTCGTACGTCAATAGTCAGGCATTAGGAATGGTAGAAAATGATACAATTGAAGCTGTGAATCATATGGAAATATTCGGTGAAAGTGTTGCGATTACATCGATAAAAGGGGTAACGGGTCACACATTCGGGGCCAGTGCGGGTATGCAAATCATCTCCTCTCCTCTCTTATCGGAATGGAGCGTCACTTCATTCCATCTACTGTACATGCTGTACAGAATGATTATCCGGGTGTACCTATCGTATATCGTACAATTCAAACGCAGGTTGATAGCTTTATTGTCACTTCTCACGGTTATGGCGGAAATAATGCATGTATTTTTATTTCCAGGTATGAACGCTAAAATATTATGCTTGATGGAGAATGGAAATGGCTAGAATAAGTGAGTGCAGAAACACATTATTACCTTTAATTATTGAGAAAATACCACGAATGATCGAAGCACATCTTCAAGATATGGAAAGAAACGTAACGAATTTTCAAGAAGCCATTGGAGATATGCATGAGTATGCCGCTTCCTTGCAGTCGGTATACACTACAGTAGCGGCAATGTTATTTGAAGATGAGGAAGAGTATAAAAAGTGCATACAACGAATAGAAAGAGAGGGCTATGAAGTAGGGATATACTTCGGAGAAGTAAAGGAAATGAACAGGGAAGTCGTGCTTCAACTTACACATAACATCCGGATGAATTCCTTCGGATACGTTTGCGATTTGATTAATCAGCATGTGCATGACCCGGAAGTACGATCCCTCCTTCCTTCCAGATTTGTTGATATTTTAAATACAAGATTTTATGGTTACATTAACGGATTTCTGTTTGCCAAGGATAAAATGATTACTCATTTGCATAACCAGAAAGTTTTAATTATGGGACAAATGGCAGCCGGAATGGCCCATGAAATCAGAAATCCGCTGTGTAGCCTTAAAGGCTTTCAACAGTTAATGAAACAGATGGCAGCAGATCGTTCAGAAAGTATGGGAGACTTTTTGAATTATATCGATATTTGCATTGACGAGATTACAAAAGTAGAGAATCTCGTCTCCGATTTTTTGCTTTTGGCAAGAAAGAATGATGCACAAAAAAATAGATGGGAGACGATTAATCTAAACAAGCTTTTTAAAAAGGTATACCACCTGTCCGCTTATTGTGTATTGGAGGGCAGTGTGGATATTCGTTTGTCCTTGCCTTCTACAGATATTTTTGTACAAGGGATCCCTTCCTATATCGAACAAATTATCCTTAATATTACGAAAAACAGTATTTCTGCAATGGATTCAGAAGGGATTTTGTGTGTCAGTTTATCCCCTTCAGTAGACGATAAGCAGGTTGTGCTCACTTTTACTGATAATGGAGTGGGAATTCCGAAACGCCAGTTAAGCAGGATTTTTGATCCGTTCTTTACAACGAAGGAAGAAGGAACAGGATTGGGCTTATGTATATGCAAGAGATTGGTTGAAGAAATGAAGGGAAGTATTTATGTAAGATCCAAGGAAAAAGAAGGAACAGTGGTAGAAATCCGTTTGCCGCTAGTTATGCCTTAATATAAGTGCCCCGCTATACAGATGTTTTGACTGCATTTGTTGTGGCCCTATTTTCATAGATTTATTTTCATGCTATAATTCATGAATAGTCAAAGTAAATCAAAGAATAGTAAGTATGAGATGAGAAGCAATGGAGGAGAGACAAGATGAGAAGAGGAGTAGCAAGAGTATTAAGTGCAGGCTTCTTTATGCTGGCAGCAATCTTAGTAGTAGCGGGGTGTAATCAGAACACAGAATCTTCTGTTTCTGCACAAAAAGGAAAGTCCGAACAGTCATCCGAGGAGAAGTTGATAAAAATCGGTATTACCCAGATTGTCGAGCATCCGGCCCTGGACTCTATCCGCCAGGGAATTGTAGATCAGCTTGCTGAAGAAGGGTTTGAGAATGGAAAGACAATTCAGCTGGACTACGCAAATGCGCAGGGTGATATAAATAACGTGACTACGATCGCTCAGCAAATGACAGCTGATAAAAAAGATATGATTATTCCTATTACAACCCAATCCACTCAGGCTGTTCTTAAGCAAGCAAATGGGATACCTATCGTATTCGCCGGAGTTACCGATCCTGTAGCAGCAAAAATCGTTCCCGCTTTAGATAAACCGGGCGATCATATAACGGGGATAGCCGATGTTGCACCTATGGATAAAGAAGTAGACCTTATCACGAAGTTTATCCCAAGCGTCAAAAAAATCGGTATCATTTACAATACTGGAGAGATTAATGCTGGCGTTCAGGTGAAGATGATTGAGGAAGCCGCAAAAGCAAAGAACATCATTGTAGAAAAAGCGGGAATTTCCAGTTCGAGCGAAATGAAGGATGGAGCGGAATCAATCGTTCATAAGGTTGATGCGATTCTCGTTCCGAAAGACAATATGGTCGTCTCATCATTTGAAGCTTTGCTTCAAGTAGCACAGACGGCGAAGGTCCCTGTATTCGCCTCAGATAGCGACACCGTAAAGCGCGGAGCTGTCGCTACATACGGAATAGATTACTACAAAACAGGACAGCAGACGGGAAAGATAGCTGTTCGTGTATTAAAAGGCGAAAAACCAAGTGCAATTCCGGTTCAGGTAGCACAGGATGTAGAACTTGTTATCAATAATAAGTCTGTTGCTGCATTTAACCTGGAAATTCCAGCGTCAATAAAGCAGGAAGCCAGAATCATTCATGAATAAAGAAGGTACCTAAAAACCACTCTACAGTGGTTTTTTTTATGATTAAGGAAGTATATATCGCTTTACTGTTGTAAAGTAATATATACTTTCTTTCCTAATTGTAAGCAAAGAAAAAATCGCGAGGCGTTGTCAAACATTGCTTTTCACAGCAGAGTTGCATAAGGGAAACTAAGGCGGTTGCCTGCGCCATAGCTTGGCACCAGCCAAGTTTTCTTTATCGGTGTGGAGTTGTGTAGTGTGAAGGTCGAATAAGAGTGGCAATTGTCTCCACTATAGAGATCCCCAGATGTTTTGCCACTCCGACCTTTGTGTCAGTTATTGAAATAGGAGTCGAATTTTCCTTGTTTATACTCTCTGACCCAGCGTGAGACAATCATTATATTCAATTGGTGTTTGCGGGCGGCCCGAGCATTACTTTCATATATCATCGCGTCCATAATTACCTGAATTTTAAATAGAAGAGGGTATGATTTTCTTAATGTTCTCACCTCCTTCTTCCTATAAAGAGGCTACAGCTTTAGTAATGGCTTCAAGTACCCGCTCCTCTTGGAAAGGCTTGACGATGAAATCGATTGCGCCAGCCCCCATAGCCTGGATAACCATTTTTTCCTGACCCATTGCAGAGCAAATGATAATTTTTGCAAGGGGATCATTTTCTTTGATTTTTTTCAGTGCCTGCACCCCATCCATCTCTGGCATTGTAATGTCCATAGTGACAAGATCAGGACGTGTCTGTATGTATTTTTGAACAGCTTCCGCTCCGTTTCCGGCCTCACCAACTACCTCAAACCCATTTTTCGTTAGAAAATCTTTAATGATATTTCGCATGAAAACAGCATCATCTACTACTAAGACTTTATGCATATATACGTCTCCTCCTGTGACTAAAAATTCTATATAAAAAGGACTACCTCTTTGTGCATGAGAAATAGCCCTTATACAAAAAGGCCTTCGGTAACCCGGCTGTCATAGTTTTTACACGTTAGACCCGTGGCTTTGCGTCCCTATCTTTCGATACGTTTGCCATTATCGTTGCCATATTCAATTATTAATCCTTATAAAAGATACATCTAATTACCCGGACATAAAAATAATATATCAAACAGAAAGAATTGTTAAATGATGTAATACCTAAATTTTTACATGATTATATGGTTGAAAAGTTCCTGATTATCATTAAGTATCAAATGATGGAGGTCTTTTGGTTTACAGAAACTAGGCGTTTTTTATTATATAAGGCTATTTGAACAGCTATGTCCAAATATAGGGATGAGGTGTGTAAAAGTACGAACCGTACGATTCGTTGTTGCATATAATAAAAAGAATGTCGATGTCAACCTGTCAATTTCAGTGGGAACCAAAAATAGTAGTGCTGTATTAATGATATGGTTGCTTATGGATAGGAAAGCCTGTGGGGTCGCTTTCACTGGCTGGAAAATCTATATCTGGGCAGGCAGCATCGATGAATTTGCAGAAAAGGTAGTGGGTAGTATGGATTCTCTTCTTGTCGAGTTGGTCAAAACGCTGCAAGTGGAACAGAGACAAGCTGAGCAGAGAGCCAATGAGCTGCTGGACATGCCGGATTATATGGCACACTTTTATTGGAATGGAAAAGCGAAAGCGTTGGCTGATACGATTCAACAGATAAAAAGAATGGAAAAGAAGGGGACAGCTGGATGAGGCAATGGTTGTTATCCATGTGGCATCGTGGTTGGGGTCATTACCATGTATGGCATATTGCTCTGTACCGGGCGGCCGGACATGAGCGGAAGCAATCTGCGGACTTGGAACGCCATTTTGAGCGGTTTAACCATCATGTGGGGTGCTTGCTATCCCTGGAAAAAAACGAGAGTGTGTATAATAAGTAAGCTCGCTTTTTATAAAAGCAATATCAGATAAGAAGATGAATAAAGAATCTATTTGTTTCTTAATAGACTCTTTCAGGGTGTGGAGAAGCCTTACGGTTTTCCACACCCGATTTTATTTATAAAGAAAAAGGGTAGCATAAAACAGGGTTTATGGTAGACACTTTATTATAAATTTTCATAAATCACCTATTTACATTAACGTTGCGTAAAGGTGTATAGTGATGGTGTCAGGAGGTGAAAGCATGGAATACACAGTGCAAAAGTTAGCAAAATTAACCGGAGTTACGAGTAGAACATTGCGATATTACGATGAAATTGGAATTCTTAAGCCGGCGAGAATCAATTCATCCGGATATCGCATATATGGGCAGGCAGAGGTTGATAAACTACAGCAAATCCTTTTTTACAGAGAGCTTGATGTAGATTTGGAAAGTATAAAAAAGATTGTCAACTCCCCATCCTTTGATGACATAAAAGCACTGAAAGAACACCGTGAAAAGCTTCTGGCAAAACGTGAGCAACTAGATCGATTAATTGCTAGTGTTAATAAAACATTAGCCGCAAGAGAAGGGAGAATGACCATGAGTGACACGGAAAAGTTTGAAGCCTTTAAACAAAAATTGATTAATGAAAATGAAAAGAAATATGGCGAAGAAATCAGAGCGAAGTATGGGGACGAACAAATTGACAAATCAAATAAAAAACTAAAAGGAATGACAGAAGCACAGTATGCTGAAGTTGAAAAGCTTGGAGAAGAGGCACTGGCTCTATTGAATGAGGCGCTCTTAACTGGAGACCCCGCAAGTGAATTAGCGCAGAAAGCTGCTGATCTACATCGCCAATGGTTAAGTTATTTTTGGGATAGTTACACGAAGGAAGCACATGTAGGGGTAGCACAGATGTATGTAGATGATGAAAGATTTACAGCGTATTATGATAAAAAAAATCCTGGAGCAGCAGAATTTCTTAGAGATGCGGTTCTTATTTATACAGGAATGAAAAAAGATTAATTTTCGAAAACTAGAGATTAAAGAAATACTTCTAAGCCTGTCGAGACTTTCTCGACAGGCCTGGTTTGTCTGTTCTCTTAACAGACTCGTTATTTTTTAATGAATGTAAATTTTGTAATTTCAGAAAGTTGTTGATTCACGTCAAATATTTTAGCACGGATATTTTGAATGCCGAATGATTCAAGACGAGTGGTATGCTCAGTCAGATAGTTTTGTGCGCTGGCTTCATCTTCAAATAAATAAATCCCGCCTGCTTCTCCTGTTTCAACGTTTTCTGTCCAGATTTTCCACAGAAGACCGGGAGTTTGAGAAATGTGTGCGGCCAACTTAGAGTATGTTGTAGTCATTTCTTCTCTCCATGGCCCATCAACCGGAAAGTCAATTTGTAATAGTTTATAATACATACTACATCTCCTTTGAATCGATTGGATATAAAATGAGTTCACGTTACCTGTCTAAAATTAATTATTCGGCGAATGTATAAAAAAACCTTCAAATAATAGGAGATGTCGTATTTTGCCTTACTCTTAGTAAACAAGCATCAAGATACGATCATTATTCTTAACGAAAACAAGTTTCCAGATACCGTTATGATAGATTTCCCTAATGGCGGTATATGTTTCTCCGTAATAGGAAACCTTGCCCAATACAACACTGCAAATGAGCATATTAACAATCCTTCCGTATGGTTTCGTACATAAATGATCTTATAACAGGTATAAAGTCTTTTGATTTATAGAAAAGTGACTAGCACAGATAGAGTGTTTATAGGTGGATATAAAATATCTCAGTACTATATACATCTCATTTTATAAATTTACATATTCTTGTGGTAGGAAGGTAAGAAAAGAAGGAAGGGTGGTGGACGGTCGGAAAAAGACACGTGGGCCTTTCTTCTGCTGGAGCGCAGGGCGCATCCAACCTCTTCTTTTTTTCGAATCTCCTCCTTCCAACCACACTCCCCTATCAAAAGATCAAGTATAATTTATATAAAAGAATACTTTCCGATATAAGTCCAAGTCTTAGTCTTAGCTTGACGGTGATGGTATGCAATAATGTTTTTTTATAATCCACGTTTGTCTATTTCACTTTTTTAACGTTTTCATATCTTAATACGTAATTAATATTTTAAGAAATTTTGTACGCTCTTTATAGGTAATGCCTTTCTTTTTTTCTTGTTGAGTACACACCATAAGTCGTTTCTGTGTTTGTTCCTCAGTCAACTTATAAATTAAGAGTCGTGTCCGCAATTTTTTGTCGCGTCCAAGATATACCTCGGGAAGTTCTATGATCTCTCCTAGCTCAAGACGATCCATAATAGCTTCTATATCAATTTCTTTGTATAAAGATTGTTTTTTGACTTTACCATCTTTGAATNCCATAATAGCTTCTATATCAATTTCTTTGTATAAAGATTGTTTTTTGACTTTACCATCTTTGAATCGCTCCATATTTCCGTTTTTTTCATACACACGGACATTTACTTTTAACCTCGAAACGTAAAAAGCGCCCCGTTCCTCTATTTCTTCAAAGTCACCTAAAGAGAAGTATCCTAAATCACGAATACAAAGCTCCTTTTCTTCTACTGTTTTGGTTCGTTGTGTGCCATATAATCTGTCGCTATTTTTACCAGGACCAACATCTACTTGTAAAAAAGACCCGGTTTTCAATTCGTATTCAAGCCGAATTTTCATACCAGCGGCATGCGCACTTCCTCCTGATCCTTGATATCGTTCGGCATATGAGTCTGGAAGTTGAAAAACAGTTGAATCAAGAATACGGATACGATGAAAAGGAGAGTCGAGTTTGCAAGGTAGCGAAGATGAAGACATGAGCTTTTCCTAGAGAAGTGTAGAAAAAAGGGTTTGAAGAAAGGTTACAGCTGATGTATTAAACCGTTGGTTTAGCTCTTCTATGCTCATCGAGAGATGGTTCGATACGTCAAGTTGGCCACACAATCGTGCAAGAGGGGTGATGGATATATCATTGTTAAAAAAAACGCATAAGGAAACTAACTCTTGTGCGGTATACTTGCTTTTTCGTTGGACAAAACCTGTTTGTCTAGCGAGTTGTTCAAGCTGGGGAGGAGAAAAGTACCGCTGTAGCTCTTGAGCTATAAGTTCCATTTCTTCTTGTATCGAAAGGGACACTTGTTCCATAAAAAGCCATCCTTTCTACAGTGTTTTATAGAAAGAATAGCTAATTTTTTCACTTTATAATATGAAATTATCTTCGCTTGATAGCGATGTGGTTGTAGCAGGAAAAGTGCCTGCTACGTAAAATCTTCAACGTTCACGCGCCCCGTCTAGTCGAAAAGCGAAAACCAAGCAGTAGGCCAGACGGTCGAGTCCAACGTACAGGATCCAGCTCTCACCATTGGGACGACGGGAAGAGCCTGCTAAAACAATGAGTGGTTACGCCTGGCGTTCTCCGCTTCAAGTGTGAGCTAATAGGTAATATAGCGCCCAGACTCATTAATACTATAAAAAGTATTCCCATTTTGTTGAAGAACACTTAGATGATTTCCTTCAGCACCTATCCATTCCAAACCAAGCGTATAACCTGTTTTTGATTTCGTAACAAACAAAATAGTAAACAATTGTGGATCAATTTCACCTCCATCATCCGCACGCCATGACCATACTCCATCAACATATGTTGCAGGAAAATCTTCAAATACAAGTCTATTCGGCGTAGTCATAACAATACTCGCCAATACATTCTTTCCTGTTCTTTCAAATTCAACAAGGCCAATTTGAACACCTGGTGAAATCTTGCCGATTAATCCTTGCTTTATAACCTTACGTTTTTTAAACTCCGTGACTTTTCGGATTGTTTTGTCAGAAAACCTCCCCTGCTTTACCGGTTTATAGGGAAGAAATGTATGTCCCTGGAAAGCATCTTTTTCTATAAGGAGGCAGCTTTCATTTTCTTTAAGCTTTCCGTTAACAACATCGAACCATGCACCTGCATCCTGTGTAATATTATTTGCTGCATTTCTGTGATTGCTTTGCTTCCCTTCCTTTTGATACTTTACATACTTTACACCCCGTACGTTTCCGGGCGAGCATATTACTTTCGTAAAACGCTTTGGTCGATCAGACGGATTTAGATCAAATGCTAACAGATGTTTTCCTGTTTTATCTACATAAGCAAACGTCATGGCATCTCCATTAACTTTACCGACAAAAGACACTTTTGTTGCTTCTGTACTTGCTATTGCTTCATCCATATAAAGACCACTTACTAAAAATATACTGCTCAACAGGGCTATAAGAGCCTTTTTCATGTACATCGTCTCCTTATTAATAAAATTCCACAAAGAAAGACTAATCAATAAAACAGCGCCACACGTTTTAATTTTCATCGATTCCATATCCTTTTCCTCTTTTGTCTTCAAATGTTTCATCATTCCAATGCTTCTTAACCCATTGCTTTACTTGTGTACTACTCTAAACCAATCCAAATATACTGACCCTATTTATTATCACTTCTTATGTGTCTTCACAATAAAATGAATTTTTATTTATCTTGTTACATCCGATTTTCTATTTATTTCATAAATCGTTCTTTTTTTCTAGGCTGATTCCTTTCATGTAAGGATAATGTAAGAATGTAGACAGATACAAGAAAGGTTCTTTCGTTAAAATGAGAAGTGGCGGATAATTTTACCAAAAGGAAAAATGATAGGAAAGGATACACCATGTGGAGCTTGCTACTTGAAAATCATATGTAGGTTAGGGCGAATGAGAATCTCCCAGAAGAACAAAGAGGTATGTAACAAAATTCTAAGGAGGAATGGATAGTAGAAAAGAAAAAGGAGCAACAACGGGAATGATAAGCTTAACCATGCCAACAGAAGCACCGGCAATGAACATACATGCAGCAGAGTCGGCGTCAACGTTTCCCTGTTTCAATATTAATGAGCGCGCGTGGGGGCGTGTTCACTTTTTATAGCTTGTTCATGAATCTTCGCTTCATCTGTTCCGTTATTTCATCGATGGCATGAGGATATTTCTGAAATACAATACGCAATGATGATTTTTCAAATGTTAAGCTGTTCATACAATCTCGATGTTTCACTGTCCAATTTCGTATTCCTTGAGGTGGACGTACATTGTGACGAAGTAAAAAATGATGAAGTCGTTCTAACTAGAGCGGATTTTTTATTATCTATTCTCCATACTTTAATAGCAAAAAAATGTACAATTCAGTGCAGCACGTGCGGAGTATGTTTGAAAAAATATTTGGTTTTTATTGGAATGTTTACCATAAGGACGCCGTCTAGATGTAGTAGCAAGACTACATATACTTAGAATAAGAGAGGGGATAATACCATGAAAAAAGTAGTAACTACATTTTTAGCGATCAGTTTATTAGCTACCACCCCTGCCTTTGCAGCTGAACAGGAAAATGATCCAATCCAACAAGAAGAGGGAATGATTCAACAAGGGAAAGATTTTTGGTGGAGAGAATTAACTGTTGACGAAATTATGGCCCAGAAAGGGATGAAATCAGCATTAGAATCATTCTATGATAAATTTCCACGAACAAAAGCGTATAAAATAAGTGGTTATAAAGTTAAAAAGATAGAAAACGATGAGGAGAAAAATGAGATTCTGTTGTCCTTGGTAAGTGATAAAAAAGAGTCGTTTAGCTTAACCTTTGACATAAAAACGGAGAAGATAATAGATTATACTCAAATAGTAGACGATATTCCTGAATCCGAATTACCAGGAACGGTTCAAGCATCTTTGAATAAAGTCTATAGCCGTTTACCAGAAGCTAAGAACCTTAAGCTTTATCATTCTCAAAGCATAAAAGGGGAAGAACAGCCAAATTTATATTATACGCTTAGTTTTAATGAGAGCGGAAAAAGAGGGGAAGGAAAGACAAATGATAAAGAGTTCGGCATAACGTTTGATGAAACAGGTAAAGTTCTAGGTTTTACCTTTGAAAGACCACCTTTAAGCAACCTTAAGGGAAACACAAAAGAGGAAAAAGCACAAGACATGTTGAAACGGTTATACGGAGAGGAAGCTAACGAATACAAAATCAAGAAAGTAAGTAATGACTCTACTAAGAATCATTTTCAAGGATCTATTGTATTTATGCCTATATCATCTGAAAAAGAACCAATCCTGGTCGAGTTTAATAGTAAAGATGAGATTATTAGATGGGTAATTACTTCAAGGGATTTTTTGGAAGGTGTAGGGCTTTTACAATAGTATACATGAAACAAAAAAGTCGTTCTAACTGGAATGGCTTTTTTATTTTGCCTTAGAGTAAATGCAAGTGATTATGGTATCTTCCATCGGGTATAAACAGTACCACAACGGCTATCACTACAACTCTATGTGAGTATGGCGAAGCTGAGGTTCAGGCAATCGGGGCTGCCTGCTGTGAACCAGATGGTGAAGGCAGTAGCAACCAGCAGGAGGGTGCTGATTCATGTGGGATTTGATTTGAACTGTGTACCGGCCTTCCTTAGTCTGAATGGTAAGACATCAGCACTCAAGATGGTGGTATGGCGAGTGAAGAAGACATGATATCAGGGGTGTTAATGGGTCTTTCTAGAGGATAACTCCTGTGCGGGTCTTCGAAATATCCAAGGCAAGGCGATTGTCTCTTATTACAACATACCATTGGTAGAGTATGCCACTACTTTTCTATTACCTTGATGGGCATTAACGAGACTCCCTAAAGAACAATATACGATTTTGGAGCAGTATTCCTCGCAGATTGATAGAATGATGCTACAGGAGGAACGTTACCGCATGGCTCGTGAGTTGCATGATACGATTGGTCATACCTTCACTTTCCTTTTCTATTTATTTCATAAATTGTTCTTTTTTCTAGGCTGATTCCTTTCATGTAAGGATAATGTAAGAATGTAGACAGATACAAGAAAGGTTCTTTCGTTAAAATAAGGAATGATAGGGAAATGTAGGTAAAACCTCCCGGGGGAACAAAGAGGTATGTAACAAAATTTTTTTTTGGAATGGATAATAGAAAAAAATGTATAATTCAGTACAGTACTTACGGAGTATATTTTAGGTAATACTTAGTTTCAATTGTAATATTTATCATAAGGACGCTGTCTAGATATAATAGCCAGACTACATATACTTAGAATAAGAGAGGGGATAATACCATGAAAAAAGTAGTAACTATATTTTTAGCGATCAGTTTATTGGCTACGACGCCAGTCTTCGCGGCTGAACAGGAAAGTAATCTAATTCAGTTAGGAGAGGGAATGATTGAACAAGAGGAAGGTTATTGGTCTAAAGAATTGACTGTTGATGAAATTATGGCCCAAAAAGGAATACAATCAGCTCTAGAAACATTTTATGATGAATTTCCACGAACAAAAGCATATAAAATAATGGGGAGTAAAGTTCAAAGAATAGAAGATGGTGAAGAGAAAAATGAGATTTCCTTGGGATTGAAGAGTGAGGAAGAGATGTTTTCCTTACAATTTGACATAAAAACAGAGAAGATAACAGAATATATTCAAAGAGTATTCGATGTTCCTGAATCCGAGTTACCCAAAACGGTTCGGGCAACTTTGGATAAAATCTATAACCTCTCACCAGAAGCTAGGAACCTTAAGTTTTATGGTGCCGAAATGTATTCCTACAATATAAAAGAAAAGGAACAGGGAAAAATGTATTCTCTTGGGTTTAATGAGAACGAGGAAATAATAGAAGGAGAGTATAACAATAAAGAGTTTAAAATAAAGCTTGATGAGACAGGAGAAGTTACATATTTCAAATTTGAAAACATTCCTTTACCTTTAGGTAACCTTGAAGGAAACACAAAAGAGGAGAAAGCGCAAGACCTTTTAAAACAACTATATGGAGAAGAAGCTAACGAATATAAAATTAAGAAAGTAACGGTTCGTAAGGAACCTAGAAGGGGATTTGTTGTATTTATGCCTACATCCTCTGAAAAATATCCGATTGTAGTAGACTTTAATAATAAGGATGAACTTAATGGGCTTGAAGTTACTACACGGGATTTTTTAGAATTTGCAGGGCTTTTATAATAGCATACATGATACAGATGAAGTCGTTCTAAATGGAGCGGATTTTTTATGTATCTATATACATCTGATTTGATACATCGACAAATTCTTGTGGTAAGAGATAAGAAAAGAATGAAAAAATCAGAGGTTGGAAAANTTTCCAACCACCATGTCAAAATATTAACTGTAACTTATATAATCATTATCATATGTTAAAAAACTGATTTAGTGGTACGATCGCATGCTCATCAAATTAAGGTTTTATGACGTCTTCAGAACAAAGATTTTGTGCCTTTAATAACAATGGGATTCATTTTTTTGTTTTGGAGGTGACTTGTTTTCTTAGCTTGATGGCGATGGGGTTCAGCCGAGATACATGTAATTTTAGGTCATAGTCTAACTTTTATTTCCAAATAGCATATTTAAGCAGTCCCATAAACGTATATTGCATTTCGTAACGGTTCTTTGTTTTTGGTACTGAGTTTTGGAGCCGAAAAGAAATAAGTTTTGAGTGCTTTTATGGGGTACCTATCCTGGTACTGTAAACGAGGAGTTTCTGTACAATGAGACAATATGATTTCTCAAGCATAATGAGATTATTTATGAAATATTGAACTGTTACGTAACAGTTCAATAAAGGAACCTCCATAAGTAGAAAGTGGCATAAGATTCCCAATTCTTCCACGAAGTAGACAGTTGTAAAATTTCTTCTTTTGTCGGTTTAGTTTCAGTGCCTGTAAGATATTTAATAGCATTATGAAGACCAACATCATCAATAGGAAAAGCTGAAGGAATTCTTAAACAACGCATCAAAACATAATTAGCTGTCCAGGGTCTAATGCCACGTATTTTGGTTAGCATCTTTTCTGTTTTTTTATAATCACCTATGTCCAACAATAGTTCTTTAGACAGTTTCTCCTCAGTCATTAGCTGGGCTACTCCAATAAGATATTCACATTTCTTGACTGTCATTTGCAGTATAGATAAGTCTTCAACCGTCAAAGATGCGATGTCATGTGGAGTAGGAAATATCCAATATTTCTCCCCGTCATACTCCATATACTGACCAAAGTTTTCTACAAGTCATCTTTTTAGCGTATAGGCAAACGTAAGGTTAATTTGTTGACTGATAATTCCCCAACAAATTGCTTCAAATAAATCAGGAATTCCGACATTTCGTAGTCCGTAAAATGAACGTACAGCTTTTTGTAGCAATATATCAGTCTTGGCTAAATTATAAAACGGAAGCAAGTCCGTATCTAAATCAAACCAATCCCGTACATAACGAGCTACCGCATCACGTACCAATTTGTGCGAAGGTATTGTACCGCCTAAAAATCGAACGGTCATTTGATGCTCATAATCTGCACTAATTTCAACGATAAATGTTTCCTGTTCAATCGGTATAGCTTTATAAATTCGTTGATCTTTGATGCAGAACAGGCATTCATTAGGAGCATTGGAAAGGTACTTCAGATTTTCAGAAAAGCTGAATTCATTTGGAACGAGTAATGTGATTTCTTGTTTAGTATCTTCCCAACTCTTTGTCATAAAGATCCTCCATTTGTTTCAATATTATTACACCTGTAGTTGTAACATAAAAACAAAAATTACAATTTCGATATCTTGCTATTACATTCGCAAATGCGTACAGAGGGTCATCATCGGAGATATACTATGGGTGGAGGTGAATAAATGATGAGTATAAAAGGGCAAGAACACGAGAATAAATCTAACGTCATTCACAAACAAAATACAGTAGCTGTAAGTCAAGAGCACATAGCGTACGAAAAGTGGCAAGCAATCATACTTAATGATGCATCCTACGATGGTGCGTTTTTCTATGGTGTAAAGAGCACGGGGATTTTTTGCAGGCCGTCTTGTAAATCCAGAACGCCTAAAAAGGAAAATATGCGCGTATTTCAAAACGTAGAACAAGCGCTGTTAGAAAATTTCCGTCCATGTAAACGATGCAAACCGACCGGTCGTCGTTTACATGATCATGAGTGGGGGGATCAGATCATACGATGTATCGACATGAATTACAGTGAAACGTTGACGCTAGAAACCTTGGCAGATATATGCCATGGTAGCCCTTATTATTTGCACCGTGTATTTAAGCGAGTTAAAGGAATGACATCGGTTGAATATATCCAGCAAACGAGAATCGCTAAGGCCATAGAGTATTTGATCGACTCGGATAAAGCAATTTCTGATATCGCTATGACGGTAGGGATTCCCAATACGTCGTATTTTATAACGCTTTTCAAGGCAAAAACAGGGCATACGCCAGCAGACTATCGCCAAGGTGTATTATGAAAAATAAAAAATATTTTAATTTTTACAAGCTTTGGCTAGGACAGTCTATAAGTTTGTTAGGTACCCAGTTTACATTAGTAGCTTTGCCTCTTTTTGCATTAGAGGTGCTAAAAACAAGTGAGGCGAATGCTGCCTTGCTTCGTGGGATTATATTCATACCCTACCTAATTTTCGGATTAGTAGCCGGTGCTTTGATAGACATCCTTCATAGAAAAAAGGTTTTGCTAATTTGTAGTATATGTCAAGGCGTTTTATTTTTATCAGTATTCATACTGACTGTAACAAATATAATAACGTTCCCTTTATTGGTGTTTCTCATGTTTTTGAATGGAATATTTACCACGTTTTACAACATTGCAATTCCTTCTTTCTTACCGGAAATATTAACAGATAAAGACAACTTAAAAAAAGGAAATGCACAACTAGCACTTTCGGAGTCTCTTTCTATAGTAATTGGTCCTATGCTAGTAGGAATCGTTATTACTCTAGTTGGGTTAACAGGCTCTTTCACTGTTGATGCAGTAACGTATTTTGTTTGTTTTGTGTTTGTATTATTTATTTCAAAGTTTAAACCGCATACAGCGGGCTCTTTAAAAAACGTAAATATAAAATCCGTATACAAAGACATATATAAAGGTTTGATATATTTTAAAAAACACCCTCTATTGGAACCAATTGTAAGCTGTGGCGCTGTTTACGGTTTTTTTAAATACATACTAAATAGCATTTTAGTAATATTCCTTTATAAGGTAATGGGTCTATCTGAACTTGAAATAGGCTTTGTTGTAGGTTCAGCAGCGGTGGGATTTTTAATAGGAAATACGATACTCATGAAAAAAAGTCAACAAATTAATAATACAAAAATGCTTATTTATAGCGCTACTGTATCAGTTATCGGTCTGGCCTTTATACCGATAATGGGATATTTGGGAACCGTTTACGGTATAGTAGCTGCAAGTATCATACATGGTATGGGAGAAGGTGTATTTGGCCCTTACGCTGCAACGATACGACAACTTGCCTCACCAAGTCACATGCTAGGCAGAGTAAATGCTGTACAGCGTACGCTTAATTGGGGAGCTTGGGCATTGGGAAGTTTTGCTAGTGCATTTTTAGTTTCTATATTTGGGCTTCAAACTACGTTATTTATAGGAGGCTTCGGAACAACATTGTGTTTAATGGTGTTGTTAAGGCGAGGCGTATCAAAAGGAACCGACATTGAATATACGAGTTCATTTTAGAGGAGATGATTATGATGTATAAGGTATCAAAAGGAACTGATATAGAAAATACACCACACATTTTATTTATAGGGGGATGGACAAAACCTATACAAGATGCTTTAGACAGTGGGTATACTGTTTCGTATATAGGGTCTTACACTAAACACATATATTTTGATGGAACTATCTTAGAAAAGTGTTTCTATAAAAAAGAAATAGACACAACAAATATACCCTTGTCTGTATACTATGCTGAAGAATTGTACAAAGAGAAACGATTTGATGTGGTTGTATCTTTCAACGAAGCAGCCTTAGATACGGCTTGCATAATTGCAAAGATTTTTAATGTTAAAGGACCTTCTTACAATGCTAATATGATAACCCGCAATAAAGACATGATGCGTGAAATTCTAGCAGGCAAAGACTTTTCGATAGATTCGACAGTTTGCAATAACATAAAAGACATTGATGAATTTTTGAACAAAAAAGATAGTATTATAATAAAGCCCCCGATTGGCGCAGGTGGTAAAGGAGTGTCTAAGCTAGACACAGGAGATGACGTAGAGGTATTTATTAAAGATAATGGTATTCAACTACCTGTTTTAGTGGAAGAGTACGTTGAAGGTGACGTAGTTTATACGGTCGAAACCGTTTCTTATAACAAAAAACACTCTATACTAGCTATATCAGCTGAAATATTTAAAGAAGATACGTTTATAATAAACTATACTATTATGCCGGCACCTATAGATGAATCTCAAAAAAAATTAATTATTGAGAAAGTAATACTATTTTTGGACGACATGCAAATGGAAGACGGCATTACTCATACAGAAGTAAAGATAGACAAACAAAATAAGCCAATAATCATAGAGTCTCAAGTTAGGATAGGTGGTGGTAATATATGGAAAATGTTGGAACTAACAACCGGCATATCTCAATTTGGATACTATTATGATGCGTTAGCTACTGAGACTATAGATGAATTTAGATGTGTACCTTCAAAATGTCAAGCTATGTCTTTAAGCTTGATTCCAAAACCAGGTTACTTAAAAGAAATCAAGTATAAAGGGTTAACTAACATATCCGAGGTCGTATTAATTGATCTATTAGTAAAAGAGGGCGACACCATACCAACTATTGCAGACAGTACTCAACGCAAAGGAAGTATATTATTTACGGCTAATGATATAGAACATATGTATGAAGTTGCAGATAAAATATGTGACAATATAACGTTTGTTTATCAGGATTTGTCAGAATGGAAACCTTCTTTTAAAAAAATATTTAACTGTAGTTGCCCAAAAAACTTACACAAATTTACAATTGAATAGAAAAGAGACATATCTCTTCACCCTGTGTAAAAATAGAAGTACCACCAACCACTTTTGCGCAAAGGAGAAGACTATATGCCTCTTACTTTATAAACGGAAGTAGTGTTTTTTGTATACGTCTAGTATACAACTTTATTTTCTTTTGGCTTTTAGATAAACATGTATGTTTTCGTCTAGCCCTCTAAGTCTCAGCGACTGCGTTTCATAGCCCATCTCGTTCAGTGCGGATAAACCATCTTCGATCACTAATTGTGTTTTTCCTGCCCAGCCGTGCTTTATACCGTATAAAATCCATGCTCGGACGTTTCGAGGATGATTGAGATTATAATTTTCAGTAAGGTTTACTGATTTTTTTATGTAATTTAATTCCAGTGTTCAGAGGGCTTCCGCTAAGCGGATCATCCCATGTTCGAAAGTAAATCAAAAGTGCATCACTTTTTTTCTCTCCCAAAAATATTTTTAAGGTACTAATGCTCTGTCCGTCCGTATATTTACTGCTTATCAAATACCCGTATGTACACCCTTCAACTGTAATCTGTCTTGTTTTTTTCTTCATAATTGTCTCCTTTTTTATCTGGATAGGGAAGATTAGAAGAAAATTTACTTGTTTGGCACTTACCAATTTAATTTATAGTCTACCTTGTTCTCTTAAAATAGTTTTATTGTTTGTCAGTAATAGGGGGAGGAACTTTCCTTATTACGGTTAATATTATAAAATATTGAAAATAAGGGAAAGGGGGATAAGGTTGAAAGCGACAGGGATCGTACGTAAAGTGGATGAGCTTGGAAGAATCGTTTTGCCAAGGGAATTAAGGCGCACATTTGAGATTAATGAAAAAGATGGATTAGAGATTTTTGTGGATGAAGAGTGCATTGTCTTACGTAAGTACGCGCCAGCCTGCATATTTTGTAATTCCGTATCAGACGTTACTGAATATAAGGGAAAGAAAATTTGTGTATCCTGTTTTGATGATATAAAGAAAAAATAGAGTTTAAAAAGATAACGAGCTGAAGCTCTTGCTGTTTCCAGGGGAGAGCTCCAGCTTTTGGTTTCCTATATAGGGGAAATATTAAAATATAGGATTTAATCTAATTCAAACTTGCCCATTTTCCTTTGAAATGCTGTATAGCGTTTAAGGGAAAGGATATAATGCCCTCTTGATTTTTCAAATTCCTTATTAATGGCTGCTTCCATACTAGGTGTAATAAATGCTTCTCCCTTATAAATCCCTCTTTCCACAATTCCGTTAAAACGGGTAACATAATCACGAGCAGATTTTTCGCTGAGCTTATATTCTTGCATTAAAAAACCTTTAAAATCCATTAAGCTACCCCCAAATTGTTTAAGTGAGCTTTTTCTACATTTTTCATTTTTTTATATGACTATTTTATTCTGCTTCATATTTAACAAACTCAACTTTCTTTTCACTCAAGATGGGTTTTGCTTTAAACCCCGCATTTGTCCAAGAATAGGCTTGTGTATGTTGTGAGGCTCCATCCCACCATGCCATATATTTAGATGCTGATACTGGAAGTGAAAACCTAAGAACCTCTTCTATTTCTAAAAAAGTCATAGCTAGACGATTTGAATCAGTTGATTTTAGGAATTTATGTAGTGGATCGTATTTACTACCCCTTGCAATCATTTTAAAATATCCATATTTTGAGTGATTTCATATTTCATTATCTGGCTTTTTAACAAAGTTAACAACTCGTTCAACATACAAACTAACTGATAAAAAAGATGAAGATGAAAAAGATGTTTACAGTATGCTGTATTTGATGAAAGACCAATTAAAAGATAATGATTTTACCCTGTTTCTAAGGGAGACGACTATTGATTTTTCAAACCCTTTCATTTTATTTGAAGCAGGTCATTCCGATGGGAGTAGTAAAGTAACAAGTAAGCTTATCATGAAGTACTTTATCAGACGTTTTGGTAAAGGTGAGCATATCCGTTTTTGGTTTTTTAACTTTCCAGAAAGTATTGTAGAAGAAGGTAAAATTAAGAACGACAATTTCTCTGTAGCATACGTTACAAACGAGTTGCATGCACGTGTTGATAATTTAAATGCTGCACATTATTTTGTTGACGGTTATCATGAACCAAGAGTTCTAGATTATCTTCCTAAGAAATATGAGTTATATAATAAAGAGGAGGGAGATCTTTACATCGACGATGCATCTGACTATTACGATCAAAAGAAAATTTCTAGATATCTTATTGGAGATAAGGAAAGTGAATTGTTGAGTAGTAGAATTGCTCAGCGTTAATTCATAGGTTTCTCTTGCTTGTCTTGTTCGGGGCATGATCGCTACTAGGGGGAAACACCGCTCTTATACATTTGCGGAGAGCGGTGTTTTTCTTTTAACTTACTTATTTTTGAAATAAATATCGTTATGAAGTACAGGATATGTCTATATGTAGGGAGGTAAAAGTGAATGAAGAAAAATGAAGGAGAGAACCGGATAGGAGCTGCACCGGTGAGGCCCATACGTCCTACTAGAATTGAATTTAAAAGTGAGGCAGAAATGCAGCGGTTTGTTGACTATGTTATAAGTAATAGGGAAACGAAGAAGGAACCATAAGCCTGCAAAGGAAATGAAATAATTTGTAGAGAGAGTTCATACTACAATTTCAATATTTGAGCGATATGTTTAAAGATATTATTGAAAATTAAAGGGAGATGGTTGGGATGATATCAAGTTATAAAAGTCTCATTCCCTAATGTTGAGCAGCTTATGCGCCCTATTTTTGATTCCATTTGGAATGCTGGAGGGTACCCACGTTCACTGAGCTATAAGGAAAAAATGCACCATCCTTTCTATAGGTCATAGAGAAAGAATAGCGCATTTTTTTGCTTTGGGGGGGTATTTGTTGCTTCTAGCTTGATAGCGATGGGCTAGCGCCACATTGCCATCAAGCTAGAAGCAACTTAAGATGCTATGAAGAATTCACTTTTTATCCCTAAAATCTATGAAAATCAGCTAATTTCTCCATTTCCTGAACAATAAAAATTTAATTCAAAGTTATCAGGTTTACTCACTCCATTTTCGGTATATGTCCCTCCCACACTGACATTCATTGTTTCACCCGCATCATATATTTTTTCATTGTAACCACTTTGTCTCCAAGTTCCTCTGGAATCTGCTGATTTAGAGGTAAGAGATTTAATCGCAGTAAAACCCATTCTACCCAAGAAATGATCGATTGTAAAAGTCCCAGTAACGGCTATACTTCTTGAATTACCACCAAATGTGATGGTAGCGTACTTTGTCTTAATTCCGGTACTAAGAGGCGTAATAACGTCGCTTGGTGTTTCAGGTGCTACTACAATTGACGAAGTAGCCAAATTAACTGCAAATGCTCTGTAATCTTCAGGTGACATAAAATATTCATCTTTAAACGTGTCCAAAGGCTCAATAAAAATTCCTGATTCCGGATACTGTGCAGCTACATCGGCAACAATTTTAACATATTGATTGTAAAGATCTTCTTTTTTCTCTTGAGTTAGCTCTAGCTTAGGTGCTTCTACTTCAGCTACTTTAACATGCACATCATTTGATTCAGTAGCAAAAACTCCAGTAGTTGGAAGAACTAAAGAAAATGCTAGCGGTACAAGTACAAGTTTTCGTAAATTTTTCATTGTAACATACTCCTTTTTTTCAAATTTTTAACTTCTCCTAAATATTAACATGGGTTTTAATTGTAAATAAGGGGAAATTTGTCGAATATTGTCAGATTAATTAAAAATTCACAAAATATACACATTTTCAACTAAATGGTATTAACTACTCTTTTTTTCATTGAATATATATAAAAGTTTGTATTTAAAGGGGTACCACCAATCGTTATCAAGTTAAGAACGCTATTTCTAAATATGCTTTATCCCATTACTAATTATTGCCTTTTTAGTTTCTATAATTTATTATAATACCTAGATATACAATGCATAGATTTACAATAGTTTAGCACAATAAAGGAGGATAGTAATGAAAATTAATAAAGAACTTCTTAAAGGCAGTACCGTAATTCTCATCCTGACATTATTGGAGAGAAAAGAAATGTATGGCTATGAAATGGTAAAGGAAATCGAAAAACATTCAAGTGGGGTGTTTACCTTTAAAGAAGGAACACTCTATCCTATTCTGCATACACTCGAGGGAAATGGAATGGTAGAATCCTATTGGCAGGGGCAGGAAGGTACACGCAAGAGAAAATATTATCGTATTACTAAGCTAGGAACTGGGCATCTAAAAGAGCGGAAAAAAGAGTGGGAAACATTCCGATTGGCAATGGAACAAGTATTAGGGGAGGGACGTGCGTGAACCTTGAGATGCAATCTTACATTGAAACGGTTTGTTCTTTTGTGAAAAGCCAAGAAGTGCATTGCGATATTCAGTCTGAGCTAGAAAACCATATCATTGAATCGGTGGATGAATATAAAGCCGTGGGTTTTTCCGAGGACGAAGCTTTTAAAAAGGCACTTGCTCTAATGGGCGATCCGAAGATAGTAGGAAAACAATTGAACCAAGCCCACAAACCTCGTATTGATTGGAAAACTATTAGCTTGGTCACTACCTTAATAGGGATTGGTCTGGCAAGTCTGTATTCTATGCAGAGAAGCTTATTGCTTTCAGAAGATGCTGTATTTCGGCAATTGTTAAGTGTTGGTTTGGGAATCATTGTAATGATTTCCTTTATGTTTTTTGATTATCGGAAAATAATGAAGTATTCTATGGGACTTCTTCTAGGAACCCTTGGAATGATGATGCTTGTATTTTTTCAGGGAAACCTGATGAATGGTATTCCTATCTATAGTTTTGGTTTTATTAGAATTAATATTTGGGATGTAAGTCCAACGTTGTTGGTTATTGCTCTATGTGGCATATTCACGAATAGGAAATGGGAGAAGAAATACGATATCGGATATCTTCTGGTCCTCTATTTGTCACCTATCTTTCTTTACTTGATAACACCTACTATGATATCAGCTGTATTATATACGATTTGTTATTTTGTATTGCTAATAATGTGTGGCATTGTTAAAAAAAGATATGTTTTTATTCTTAGTATGTTTATAGGCGGAGGAGCGTTCTTTATCCTTAAGACAAGCTTCCTTCATTGGGAGCGTTTCATAGCTTTTTTGCATCCATTTCAATATGCTGATACTGTAGGATACCAAACTGTAAAGTCGATTGAAATTATATCTGATGCCGGGCTATGGGGACATGGATTCGGAGCAGAACTTCGTCTTTTGGGCTCAGTAGAAAATCACTTTGTTTTAACCTATATTATTCATATCTTTGGATGGGTTTTGGGAGGAGCGATGATTGTATTATTCATCCTTCTTATTGCAAGATTGTTTCATGCGGTGAAAGATAGCAGAGAAATGTACGGAAAGGCTTTGACAATAGGACTAGGAGCATTATTCATCCTACAGTCTATCTGGAACATTGCAATGGTTGTTGGATTGGCACCTGCAGCTAGTATAAACTTACCTTTTATTAGTTATGGAGGGATAGGCTTTATTTTCCAAGCAGCCGCAATTGGATTGATACTTAGTGTATATCGTAGGAAAAACATGATTTCCTCTAGACATATAATAAAATGAGCCAATGTGACCTTTACATTTTTGACATCATATAAGGTAGCACATAGTTGAATTAATGATTTCATCCCTGTTTCTTCGTTATAAAAAGCACACAGGGCGATAAAATCTTCCGGTTTAATTTTTCGATTTCGCTTTTTAAAACCATGTTGTACAGCGATTTCGTTTAGATGTTCGGAAGAAAAAATCTGTTTAAACGTATGTAAAAAGGATATCCAATCTATTTTTTGAGGAGATAATATAGGTAATGACAAAGGAAAGACCATCCTTTCATTTTCAGATTCATACTGAATAAGGATGGTCATTTTTTCTGTCTTTTTATGCCATGTTCTTAACTTGATGGTTATGGGGACAGCCCCGTAATTTGTTAATTATCAAATTTAGCCTCTTTGAGCAATACTATAGTCTATACTAATTTTACCACCATTAGGCGATGGCACAGCTTTAAATTTGTAATCGCTACTAAAGATACCAACCGGAGCACTAATGTGGCCATTCGTACCTGGTGCGAAAGTTCTTTTCTGACCTCCATTAATTGTGATTTTTACACTTACATTCCCAGTATTTTCAATCCAGAAGTTTACGTTTGCCCCATTACTCTTTTTTAATGAGTATGTAGCCTGAAATTCAGTTCCTGAATAACTGCCACTTTTAGCTGCATAATCTTTCGACGATAAACTTTTAGTCGGCTCCGCAAAAGCCGGTATAATACTAGTTCTAGCAATTAGACCAACTACCAGAACCGATGATGCAACTCCTTTGAAAATGGACTTAAGATTCACGATCAAACACTCCTTTTTTAATTTGTTTGTAACTATTCAGCCTATAGATAGTTACTTTTTTAAAATTGCGTGTCTATCCATTCCTGTTTCCGTAGAGGTAGTTCCGTAACGGAGTGCCTCTATTTGTGTTGTCTGTCAAGTAAGATCGTAACAGGCTGAACAGTTACAATTTTTTAATCCTAACAACACAAATCCCTTCTTTAATATTTTTGTATACATTCATATTTAGGATATATATTACATTTAATACCATAGTAAAAAAGTACCGGTCTGAATTTTTTTAGATAACGCTGTTCATAACTCAACTTTCGCAGTCCAAATCAGGCAAGTAAGCCTTGATATAGCTAGGTAAAGTGAAAAGCCATTGTTGGATTTGACTTTGGATTAATTTTGCGATCTTCTTATTGGGGGAGCGTCACATCGCCATCAACCTGATATGAATAACTGTCAACAGCTATCCCCCGCATGGTTTGTAAAGCCTGAATAACAGGGGCGTGTTCGTTTCTTATGTGTCTTCAGAATAAAACAGATTTTTATTTATCTTGTTACATCCGATTTTCTATTTATTTTATAAATCGTTCTTTTTTTCTAGGCTGATTTCTTTCATGTAAGGATAATGTAAGGATGTAGACAGATACAAGAAAGGTTCCTTCGTTAAAATGAGGAATGATAGGAAAATTTTCTAAAAGAAAAGATGATAGGAAAGGATACTATATAAATTACACTTGATAGTTTGACAGGGTAGCGTGGTTGGAGGTGGGAGAGTGAGAGAAAGAAGAGGTTGGATGCGCCCTGTGCTCCAGCAGAAGAAAGGCAAACGTGTCTTTTTCCGACCGCTCCCGTCCACCGCCCTTCCTTCTTTTCTTCCCTCTTACCACAAAAATTTGTCGATTTATCAAATCAGATGTATATAGATACAATCTTATTTTCTATCTCATGTTAATGGTAGGAGAACAGGAGGAATAGTGTGAAAAGATCATTAGTCATACCAGTGGTCGTTACAGCTCTACTCATAATTTCTGGCTGTAGCACCCCGGCATCATCTAAAGTGTCGGAAGAGACAAAAAAAACAAAAGTAGTAAATATTATTAAAGTGAAGGAGCAAGAACAGTCTTCTATCATGACTAAAGCGGGGGTTGTAGAAGCAAAGCAGGAGAATCAACTGGCGTTCGGAACGTCTGGAAAAATCGTAACCCTGTCCGTTAAAAAAGGAATGAAGGTAAAAGCCGGCCAGGTTCTAGGTACACTTGACACCTCCGGAAATCAAAGTACCATTGCTTTATCTCAGACGCAAATCAATGAGGCGCAGGCAAAACGTGCCAAAATTTTACGTGGCGATAGCAAGGTAGCAGATACATATGATAGTACAATTCAGCAAACTGAAGATTCGATTGCTGATACAGAAGATTCAATAAAAAAACAAGAAATTAAAATTCAGGACCAGATGAAAACGCTGGAACAGGATAAAACAGATCTCCAGAGAAAAGAAGTTTTATTTTCTAATGGGGCTATATCGAAAGCTGATATAGATGGGGTAAGAACAAAAGTAGACAGAGCTCAATTGTCGTTAAAAAGTGAACAAACCGAGTTAGAAGCATTGAAACAGCAGAAAAAACGCTTGCAGGAGCAAAAACAATTAACGCTTCGTCAGAGAGAGAAAGCCATTCAGGCGGACAAAGATAATGCGGATAGGCTCGCTAGTATAACTACGGAAGTTGCTACAGCTCAAAATGGAATTGTGAAAGCCAATAAGGAAATTCAGGATTCCAGGTTAATTGCCCCATTTGACGGGATTATTACCGATGTAAGTTCTCATCCTGGCGATGTCGTTTCACAAGGAAGTTCCGTTGCTACAATCGTTGATTTGTCAGGAGTAAAAGTCAGCATAGAAGTAGAGTCTGCACTAATACAGCAATTTACGAAAGGAAAGAGCATGACAGTGATAAATGAAGGGGGAGAGAAGACAGCGGGATCGGTTACGTATGTTTCTCCCCTGATAGATGCAAAAAACGGAAAATATAAGGTGGAAATTACGGTTCCTCATTCCCCAGAGAAATGGCAAGGCGGTATGATTGCAAGTGTACAGATGCCACGTAAACTGGCAACAAGTACTATTCTTCCCCTGGAATGCATCGGGGTGGGAGAAAAGGGCCGCTATGTACTTGTAGTTGAAAATGGAATGATAAAGAAAAGAACGGTAGAAATAGGTCAAATTATCGATGATAAGATTGAAGTTCTTTCCGGTGTTCATCCGGGGGACAGTGTGGTTACTTCAGGTATTTCCTTCCTTCTTGAAGGCGAAAAAGTAACACCGAAGGAGGGATAGAGGTGGGGCGATTTATTGAATTTTGCTTACAACATAAG
Organism: Aneurinibacillus migulanus; assembly: GCF_001274715.1. GTDB lineage: Bacteria > Bacillota > Bacilli > Aneurinibacillales > Aneurinibacillaceae > Aneurinibacillus > Aneurinibacillus migulanus. The sequence goes on from NZ_LGUG01000004.1 coordinate 2,804,746, forward strand.
CTTATTGTTTATTTGTTAACATTTTTTATTCTTTTTGCAGGAATTGCTTCTATTTTTACATTTAAGCGCGAACTTATGCCAAAGCGAAATTATCCATGGATTACAGTCAATGTCTCTGGCGCTTCTATCCCTGCCGAGGAAATGGAAGATAAAGTAACAAATCCGGTAGAAAAAGAGATTCATTCGCTCTCTAATATTAAAAACTATCAATCAACAACAACACCTGGAAACGCCCAGGTTAGAGTTGAGGCAGAGGACGGAAAAGGCGAACAGGTTAAACAGGATATTGAAGCTGCGGTCAATCGGCTACGCAACACTTTCCCAAAAACCGTGAAGACGGTAACTGTTGTGCAGGAGGGAAATCAGGCGACTGAAGTACTAATGAGCCTTGCTCTTTCAGGGAAAGAGCTTCCGGTTCTTTATAATCTTTCAAAGACGGATTTTACCAGTCGATTAGAGGCTATTGAGGGCGTCAAAAAGGTAGAAGTATCCAATACGAATGTGGCTAACAAAATTCAAGTTACCTTTAAACCGGATCAATTGGCTGCCTACAAGATGACACCAAAAGACATTGTCGATCAACTGCAGGAATCCAATGTAAAACAGGCAATTGGGACATTGAAAAACCGGAGCTTTAATACCGTTGTTGAGGTAGATAACGCATACAAGACAGTAGAGCAGATTAATTCCGTATTTATTAAAACCCCTGTAGGGAATGTCCCGTTATCCAACTTGGCTGTTACTGAAGATATGCGTGGGAAGAAGAAGGATGCGATTTTTCGCTATAACGGAGAAGACTATGTCCAGCTATTCCTCACAAAGACAGAGGGCAGCGACATTATTCGTACGTCTGATAAAGTAAAAGAAGAAATTGAAAAAATAAACAAGGAATCCAACGGCAAGTATAAGATGACGGTATCTGTAGACTTTGCAAGCTATATCAAACCGTCTATTAACAATTTGAGCCGTGACCTGACTTTGGGTGGACTTCTTGCTATTATCATTCTACTTATTTTCCTGCGAAATTGGCGCGTTACCCTTGTCATTTCAACAACACTTCCTGTTTCTATTATGATGACGTTCATCGGTATGAAATTCGGTGGCTATAATATTGATATGGTTACCCTGATCTCTTTAAGTTTATCAACAGGGCTGATTGTTGATGCTGCTATTGTTGTTCTGGAAAGCATTTATCATTTACGGGAGAAGGGCCATACGTTACGCGATGCGATTAAGCAGGGAGTAAAGGAAGTTATGACACCGGTTCTGACGTCCCAGCTAACCATTATTGTTGTATTTGTTCCATTAGTGCTGTCTAATCTAGGTGGAACCGGGTTTAAACCGATTATGATGACCATTGCTTTTACGATCACGGTGGCGATTCTTGCGTCTACCGTTGCAGCGCTTCTATTTGTTCCCGTTTTCTCCAACAGTTTTCTACAAAAAGATAAACAGATGCACCAGGAAGCAGAGGGCCGTGCTTCGGGAGTAACAAATTTCTTTGTTAATCTTACCGCCCTGGCTTTACGCCATCGCATCATTACAATGATTCTAGCGGGTTGTTTATTTGCCGGGGCACTTATGATTTCCCCGATGGTGCAGATGAGTTCTATAAATGATATAGATGAAAATCATGTATATGCCAGTGTAAAGCTACAAAGCGGGGAGACGCTGGAGAGTGCACTTTCTAAAACACTGCAAATCGAGCGGGACTTTAAAAAAATTCCGGAAATTAAAGACCTGTATATTACGACAGATAAACAGTCATTAGGAATCGATATGAATCTGATCGAGATAAAAGAGCGGAAGCGGCCGAAAGAAGAAATCCTGCTTGATATGAATAACAGACTGAACGCTTTAAAAGGAGTTGAGCACATACAGGTGGGTTTTGGCAGCAGTGGTCAGATGGCGCCAGGTGTTGAACTGGAAGTTAAAGGAAAAGATAATGAAGTACTGCACCAGCTTTCCGAAAAAACGGAAGAAATGCTTGCCACCATACCAGGCGTAAAAAATGCACGCAGCGATTTTAGTGCTGGAGAAGAAAAAGTTATTCTTACTCCGCGTCAGGACATTATGAACCAGCTGGGGATTACCCAACAAAGTCTGATGACACAAATTGAGGGCTTTGTGAATGAAGAGTCCATCACAAGCTTTACACTTGAATCGCTGGAGCTTGATGTCGTTGCCAGATACCCGGAGAATTTAATGAAGCATCCGGAACANCTTATAGCCCTCCTGACTGTTATCGGGATGATTTATTTGATTATGGTTGCGCAGTTTAATCGACTTAGTCATCCGTTTATTATTATGCTATCGCTTCCTATGGCAATTGTCGGTGTAGTAGTAGGACTTGTAATTACACAACGACCGCTCAATGAATTAGGCTATGTAGGCGTTATTATGCTGATTGGTATTGTGGTTTCTAACGCCATTCTTCTTATTGATCGAATTAATCTACTACGTAACCGTGACAAGATGGAATTGCAGTCTGCGATACTAGAAGCGGTGCGGAACCGTGTACGGCCGATTTTAATGACAAAGCTTACCGCTATTCTGGGGATGCTTCCCCTTGCACTAGCAATGTCAGAGGGAGGAGCGCTAGAAGCGCCGATTGCTACCATTGTGATTTCAGGATTGATTTTCCATACAATAATAACCCTGGTTCTTGTTCCTGTTCTTTATTCCATTTTTGAGGGTGTGGATATCTGGAGGAAAAATCGAAAGAAGCGAAAAAAACAAGGGCGAAGCATAATACATGAAATGGATGCCGTTTAACGGTATCCTATTTTGTTTCCTATGGTAGGTTTAAAACAAAGTTTAACCGTTGTAATAAAGTTACACTGTTTTGAAAAAAGTTAAATCGTTTATATGTGGATTTTTGATAATGTAGGATTTTCTTCTTACATATCTAATTGTAATATAAAAAGTACGTATAGAAACTAAAGCTAGCAAAACGAGGATTTCGCTAGGCGTTTTTTATAATAAAAAAATCTAATTTTAACCACGTTAACAGGTTAAACCGGATTATTAGTATGGGGTAGCGCCAACTTTTTATTACATTTCCCACGCTAAGCTTAAAACCCCTGATAAATAAGGCGTTTCCTAAAATGACCGTTTGAGGGAACGCTTAGTGTACAAAAAAAATCACTTTTTAACTTCCGAAAAATGTACCTTATTGATAAAAAATAGACTAAAAGGTAAAAAACGATCAGTCCATAAATAATTATCTTACTCCACTAAAGCGTCCGATTGTTGAATATCAAATTTAAAATACTTAAGCATTGCTGCATCATTCGGTTCGAGGCAGCTAGTGTGCGTCACACGAGTATCAGAAACACCTGACAACCTATGGTATGAACGGCAGCATGAGCCGTAAAGGTAACTGTTATGATAATGCCTGTATCGAATTCTTTCATAGCGTATGAAAAAAGAACTCATTTATCCTGAAACATTTTCTACACGAACAGAAGCGAAGAAACGTATTTTTGAGTACATTGCATGTTTCTACAATGGACAGAGAATCCATTCTTCACGCCCAATCAATACGAACGTATGTACCAATCAACAGCATGATTCTCTCTATTCCATGTGTCCAATCTGTCTTAATTTTAATTTACTCATATCAGACAAGTGATTCCAATCATTATGGGGTACAAATGGAAGTAACCACTTAAGTGTATTATTATAAGAGAATTTTGCAAAACGCTCAATTATATAGTGGGATATTGACACGCAGAAAAAACATATATTTTATCCGTTTCTATACATAAAAACGATTGGGGAAGTATTTTTCAGCGAATGGCTATAATCGTGTTATGCTATTTATAGATTGCTTTGAAGTGAGTGATAGTATGAGTATTTTTATTTTGGAAGATGATGTGATTCAAGCCCAGCATATGAAGCAGCTGGTGAAGGAAATTTGTGAGAAATATCTGTTGCCATACGATTTTATCGAAGTGACAAGTAAAAGTGAACAAATTATTAAAAAAATCCCATCAACGACTTATGTGCCGATTTATTTTTTAGATATTGAAATTAAGAGCGAGGAGCGTAAAGGTTTACAAGTTGCACAAGAGATTCGCAAATATGATGCGCAAGGGATTATTGTGTTTGTGACGACGCATTCTGAATTTGCACCAATCTCATATCAATATATGGTATCAGCTTTAACATTTATCGATAAAGGTTTGCCTTATGATGAACGCTACCGCGTGTTTGAACAATGTTTACTTCAATATCAATCGCGCAATATAACTGTTGTTCCTACCGATGATTTTATTGTTGAAAACACTAATGCGACTGTACGTGTGCCGTTTGCAACGGTGGAATATATTATGACTGATGAGCCACATCGTTTAGCTTTAGTGACGACAGAGCGTATAGTTTATTTTTATGGAACATTAAGAGAAATTGAAACATTAGATAAACGTTTACTTCGCTGTCATCAATCGTATATCGTGAATACAGTACAAATGTCTTCCTATGATGCGACGCAAAAAATGATCATTTTAAAAAATGGCAAACGCGTTCCTGTATCGCGCCGTTTAGTGCGCAAAGTACGTCAACTATTAAAGGGTGAGCTGTAATGTATGTTTATGATATGGTCGCGATTGTGTTGATTGCAATTAGTCATGTCATATTATACATCCAAGTCATTCGTTACAATCGCCTGCCCTATACAATGGTAATAGCTTTAAGCATTGTCTTTACGATTTTACTCGGGATCGTTGTGACAGTAACAGGTTATCCTGAATTTAATATTATTATATTGTTGTTGTTCCTATTAAGTTTAGGTTTGATACAGGATAAATTAACATTTATGCAAAACTTATATTTTGCATTAGTTAGTATGGTAAGCATTACATTAGTAAAAATGGTGTTACTGGATTTTGGAATGAAGCTGTTTATGTTAACACCATTTAATTTGTATTTATGGACAAGCAGCGTTATTCATCTCATCGTTTCGATTGTCATTGTTATTAGTATTGTGTTGTGGTGTAAACCGATTCAAAAGCTTGCCCAGTTTATTGTAGATAGCCCCCTTTATTATGTAAGCTATGTTCTTCTTGCTGCGGGGCTCATCATAGAGCTAATTTTAACTATGCCTTCCACTAATTTATTGGCTACATTACATCAAAAGTATGGAGAAATAAGTTATATTGCGGCCATTGTATTATTTTTTGTGTTGCTGTTAATTTTGTTAATAAGCTGGCATTTGACAAAAGAAAAGATATTGGAAGAACATCAGGAGCATTTAGATAAAGAACTACTGGATTATGTGGAGAAGTTAGAATTCATGCATGATGAATTGGCTAGTTTCCGCCATGATTATATGAATGTGTTATTGGCGCTAGAGGAAGGCGTGCGCACGAAAAATTTGACGCAAATTGAACAAGTTTATTATGATGTGATCGCCCCTACCTCAAAACTGATAAACAATCGCGAGTTGGATATTGTGAAATTATCCCGAGTTAATATCCCTGAAGTGAAAAGTGTGTTGAGCGTAAAAGTGGTTACTTCGCAGCAACAACAAGTGAAAGTGATGGTCGATATCCCACAAACGATTGAAACGATTGCAATGCCTGTTGTTACTTTTATTCGTGCGATTTCAATTTTATTGGATAATGCGATTGAGGAAACGGTTCGCAGTAAGGATAAAATGTTGCAAGTTGCCTTCTTTGAAATGGAGGAACGTCAATATTTTATTGTGCGCAATAGTTGTAGGCATAAAGCGATTGATTTACAGCAAATATACAAGAAGCTCTATTCTAGCAAAGAAGGAAACCGGGGTTATGGGCTGTTTTCGTTAAAGCGTATGATTGATAAAACAGATAATGCAACGTTGGAAACAACTTTTGTAGCTCCTTATTTTACTCAAACCTTAATACTCAAAAAACAGTGATGTGAAGGCGTTGCTGTTTTTTTATGACCATTTATGATGAAAAATGAACCGAGTATGACAAAACTACATACTTAATACGATAGCTTTTATATACTTCAATCAAGGAGGGGAACGAGATGATTGGTATTACTTTCGCCACGGTCATAAGCATCGGATTACCCCTTACTGCATTGCTATATGCGTGTTGTAAGAAACGATATATTCCGTTTGTATTAGGTGTACTGGCATTTGTTGTATCGCAAGTTTTAATCCGTATACCAATACTGCAATATTTAGGAGAACATAGCACAGTCTATTCAATGTTTAGTGCTATGCAACCTGTTTTATTTGCTATAGTTATCGGTTTATCGGCAGGTATTTTTGAAGAACTGGCTCGTTTTATCTCTATGCGCTTTTTTATGGTGCAACGGGATTGGCAGTCCGGATTTTTCTTCGGAGCAGGGCATGGTGGCATCGAAGCGGTGTTATTTGTCGGTAGTAGTGCGGTGTTCTTATTGTTTTCATCAACTGCTATCGCTTACAGTAATACCTATTTTATCAGTGGTATTGAGCGTTTCTTTGCCATGTTATTGCATATAGGGCTTTCGATTATTGTGTTACAAGGCGTTGTGCGAAAGAGGTTTCTTTATGTTGTGCTCGTAATTATAATCCATGGGGTGGTAGATGCATTGGCTGGTATTTTACCGTTATATGTGCCGAAAGACAGTGCACTCCTTGTTGTGGAAGTTACGGTAGCGGTTATTGCGTTAGCCGTTTTCAATTATAGTTTATGGATAAAAAGAAAAGGAGTATTGCAATGAAGAGAATTTTATTAACTATGTTGAGTGCTATGGTAGTGTTTGTACTTGTAGCATGTGGTGGCAACAAAGTGGATGATTTGACTTCAAAAAAATATATCACGAAGGCTGAAGAAATCGTATCATTATTAAATAAAGGTAAGTATAAAGAAGTACACGCAATGTTTGATAATCAAATGAAAACAGGATTACCAGAAGAGCAAATGACAAAGCTTACTCCTATCATCAAGGAGTCTGGCGATTTTGAAGAGATTGATAAATCTTCTGTGGAAGAAAAAGATGGTCTTTATATCGTTATTCTTGTTGCGAAATACAGTAAAGAAAATCGCGTTTTTACACTGAGCTTTAACAATAAAGAAGAGGTGGCAGGATTATTCATTAAATAGGCTATGTTATGCAATTAACAATTCATTTCAACATAGATTTTTATTTATCTACAACTGTTAATAGTTTGTGAATAATCGTACTTAAACATTAGAGTACATTTTTGACGAATATAATTCATTCCCTTAAGTCTATTAAAAATCAATAAAGCTAGTGGAAAGGAAAAAATCGAGAAACCTGATCATTTTTACTTTCCAACATAAATTTTAGGCATGCTCAAATAAGCCTTAGCGGGCTTCATTTTTTGACTTATGCTGCATTGCCATGATTCATGGTATACTCATAAACAACACCCAGGATATCAAAGGCCGTTTTTTTCTTATAACGGTGGGATTTTCGCCCGTTTCGCTGTAGGAGGTTGAACAGGCGAAGGAGGATCTTTGATAGCTCTTGGGTGTTTTTTTGTGTAGCTTGAAACAGAAGTGGAAAATAGTCCTTAATCATATAAATCGCTTTATATTTACTAAGCTCTCGTTTTTTCTTTACAAGGAGTAATCCTTTTCCATACGAATTTTATGCTATACCACTGTTGATCATTGCTTGCGGTTTATGTGAACAGACCATTAATCACGAACCCCTAGTACTCATCAAGAGCTAGCCGCCTTCGGCAACATTAGCTCGAACCGTGTCCAGCCTTCGTCCACGTGTAAGCGCAGCTGCCCGCCATGCTTCTCCACGATGTGCCTCGCGATCGTCAGGCCAAGGCCCGTTCCGCCGTCGCTTTTTCTAGCGGCGTCGCCGCGAACGAATGCGTCGAAGACGCGGTCCCGCAGGTGGTCGGGGATGCCAACGCCGTTGTCGGCTGCTTCGATGCGGATCATCTCGTCCCCATCCGCAAGCGTTAGCCGCACATGCGTCCCAGGCGGATTGTATTTCAGCGCGTTCGCCAGTAGGTTGGAGACGGCGCGGTACAGCAGCTTCCCATTAAACGGAACGCTCACTTCCTGTGCTGGAATATCGTATTCGAATACAAAGCTTCGTTCTTCGAACAGGTCGTAATAGGCGACCGCCATCTCCCGCACGAATTCGGCAAGGTCGCTTGCTTCCTTGACAATCGGATAGTCAGGGCTCTCTAGCTTGGACAGCTCGAACACGTCGTCGATCAGCTCGGTGACCAGTTTTGTTTTGTCATGGATCAGGTTGAGCGTTCGCTGTTTCTTCGCTTCCTCCTCGATCATGCCGAGCTGCAGCGCATTGGCATAGCCTTGAATCGTCGTAATCGGCGTCTTCAAGTCGTGCGAAATGTGCACGAGCATCCGCTGCTTGCTTTCTTCAAGCTGCCGCTTCTCCGTTTCCGCCTTTTCCAATTTTTCCGCCATCACGTTAAAGCTCTCCTGAATTTGCGCCAACTCGTAATGCGCTTCGAAACGAAGCCTTTCGTGGTAACGTCCGCCTGCAATACTACAGATGCCCGCGGCAATTTCTCTGAGTGGGTTCGTCAATCGGGTCGCGGTCAGCCTGCTGTATACATAAACGTTGATCCCGAACAACACAAGGAACAGCAATCCCGTCTCCGCCAAGGTGCCCCAGAAGATCGACTGATTTTCGGGCGTTCCCTCGTCGAGCGTGAAACCCGCCTTTATATTTTTTTTCGGCAGCCTGACCACGCAGTATCGAACCTGTCCGTTATCGGTGCGAAACGGGGCAATGGAGGTGTAAAACGGATTTTCCTTCATATCGTAAAATAACGCGTTAAGCTCGCGTTCCGTATACGCATCCGGGCCGTCCTGTTTGATGCCCTTCAATTCGATTACCTGCAGCCGCTCGTCGAGAATTTCCACCCAGCCATGCAGGGCCTCGATCGACTCCGAGGGAATATCGGCTGTATGGGACCGGACGATTTCGCCTGCTTGCAGCAATGACATCTGCTGCGCAGGCAGCCAATCGTTCGTCCGCTCGACAAAAAAGAGCAGTAGCAAAATCACGCTTGCGCCAACCGTCAGCGAAAACATGATGTAGTTCCGAAGCAGCATACCGAACAGTTTCGATTTACGGCGCATGGAGCTCATCCTTCTTGGCGAATCGGTATCCAAGTCCCCGTACCGTTTTCAGATAAAACGACTCCCGGGGCGAATCCTCGATTTTATCCCGCAGCCGGCTGATTTGCACCATAATCGTATTGTCATCAGCGATGTACGGGTCAGACCAGACATTTTCGAAAATTTGTTTTTTTGTATAAATGCGGCCTGGTTTGCTCATGAACAGCTTGAGTAGCTTATATTCGATGGCGCTGAGCGCAATCGGTTCCCCCCGTTTATACAGGATGCACGCTTCGTGATCCAGCGTCAGATCGCCCAGCCGTATTTCGGTCGGTTCGGCCGCGGGGTCGTTGAACTCATACGTTCTGCGTAGCTGCGCTTGAATGCGCGCCACGACCTCCAGCGGGCTGAACGGCTTCGTGATAAAATCGTCCGCACCAAGACCCAGCCCGGCGATTTTGTCCGTTTCCTGATTTTTCGCCGACAAGACGATCACCGGCAGCTTCGATTGCTTGCGTATCCATTGCAGCAACTGGAAGCCGTCGAGATGCGGCATCATGATATCGATCACGGCCAAATCGACCGAGTGCCGCGTGAACAGCTCAACCGCCGCTTGACCGTCGTGCGCCTCGAGCAAATCGAAATCTTTTTCCAAAAACAGCTTGAGTAAATCGATGATATCCGATTCGTCGTCGACAAGCAAAATCGTTTTTCGCATCATTATCCCTCCCCGTTACACGTATGGTTCGAGCCTTGGCGCCGATCTCCTGCCATGTAAGGTTATTTTAAGAAAAGTGAAAGTCCGTGGAAAGAAACGGTTCCCATAATGGGCAATGTCCAGTGTCCAAAGTCTGATATGTCATGTCCAAGGCAAATCAGAATTCATGATTGGCTGCAAATGAGCCGGGCTCGGCAACAGGCTGTATAATACGGCCCAACTCATGCCGCAGAAGAGGCAGTTGCAAGCGGTAAAGGTGCTTATTTCGTCCTTCTTTGATGCAATCTTGAACGAAAAAAGCGAATATCGCATCGTGTTCTAGGACCTCAGTTATACAAGGGAGTGGATGCCGGATACGATGTACATCGGCAACTATTTGGATGCACGGACAACGGTCATCAGCAGCTTCGACGAAGATATCGACCTAGGCACGATAAGAAGGAGGCGTTCGTTGAGTGGCCCCTTACTTGGGCGCTGCCTACGAAAGAGACGGTGTTCCACTATCCGCTTATAACACCAATAAAGCATGAATTTCTTTCAAGATTTAAAAGTATTTTTCAGTCATTTAATTGCGATATTTGTTTATGTACTGAAAACCACGAACACCCTACATTGGGTATAGGTAACTTAGAATACGAAGACTACTGTTACTATATGAAAGATGATAAAAAAAATTTGTTTTTAGAAGATTACGGCAAACAAGATGATGGTATAGAAATAGATGCACTATACGAAAAATTATCTAATCAAGCAATCTCTAACTTAAAACATTTAGATTGGAATAACTTAATGCCCAAAAATGAACGCCACGGTGTAGAAAGCCAAGAACGGTATAGAAATTTACCCGTAGAACAGAGATATAAAATTGTAAACGCAAATACAGAAACTGAAATAGCATTTAAGCAATGGTTAAACGAAATTGTACAAGCTGGTAAAAAATAAAGGAACTCGCTTAGTGGAGTTCCTTTACATTGTGTTAAAATCAACATTAAAGTTTAACAGAGCCATTGAAAAAAAAGATTTTTACTTGACAAAAATATTCTTAGCTCATTATTGTGGATATTTTCCTTTTTTGTCTATCCTAAGCTAATGAGTGAATAGTTTACTAATGACGTGGTGAACCGTACCATAAGTGACGGCGAAATTTTGATATAAAACCTTAAGGAACTTAGGTTTTAGGGCTTTCCTAAAATAGGGAACCCCCCTTCTGTTTAGTCTATAATACCTATCCTTGTGTCGTTGCAACATGCTCCTGCAGCGCTAATTCGAATGCGGTTTTTGGACCTGCTGTAACCCATACATGCGTATTGAACAAGTCGTCGATAAGTGTCAGGGGCGGCTGCACAGGTCATAACGGAACACCCTTACATTTACTCTTAAGGTGATCCGCTGATGCGTGAATGTAATGGTTCATTTGCAATTATTTATTCTGAAAAATCTTGCCTTTTACCTCACCAATTTTGATTTTTCCGTTACCAGATTGTGCAATGATTGCATTTTTCATCACGTGGTTGATATCCAGGTTTCCATCTTCGACATGTATCTCGGCCGAACCATCTACGTGATCGATATTAATATGCCCATTGATATTGTTAATGGTTACATCCGAACCGATATCGTGAATAGTAATATTACCATCTCGATTATTGATTTCAAGTGATCCAGACAGGTTCGATACTTGAATATCACCGTTGATATTATCAATCTTGGCACTAGATGATAAATCGGAGATGTCAATACTGCCGTCACGATGTGAAGTAATGTCCACTTGAAGTTGTTTCGGAATCTTGATTTCCAAATCAACTGCTCCCGACCCCATAGCAAACAATTGCCCTCCAAACTGCGCATCCAAATAAGCATTTTCTTTCCGTGCTTCCAGTTTAAGTTTCAATTTTTCCATACTGATACCTTTGGCTTTGGTCAGAGCAACAACTTCGATCTTACCCGAATCAGCGCTGCCTGTAATCTGAATTGTCCCATTTTGATGGTCAATGACGAGCTTGGATAAATCGTTCGCGGGTAATTCCAGCTTCTTCTCCGATTCTTCTTTTGCTCCGCAGGCTGTAATCAACAGCAGCAACGCTAAAATAATAGTGCCATGCATTATCTTCATTCTTTTCATATATATTCACCATTTTCTTATAGTGGTTGTTTAAAAAGTTTGTTTTTTAGGAGACATCACACTTTACAAACAAAGGATATGATATCAAATGCATGACTGCGAGATGAAGCACGATAAATATAAGAGAAAACCCTAACGTTAACCCATCAACAGAAGGATTTCCGTATAGGAACGGAGTAAGGTCAGTGTGGGAGAAGACGAAGTATTTTGTCCAAGCCCAGCCGTCCATCGCAATTGCGATACTGAATCCAGTCATCGAAACGAGCAGGGAAATCACGATGGAGAAGGTCGTGCTTCGAAAGGCAGCAGAAATCATGAAAGTGAGCGTAATCGTGATTAACAGAAATGGAATATTGAGCACATATCCTGCCAGTAAAGCCTGCAAGGTAGGTACTTCCCTTACAGCTTGGTCTTTGACATAGAAATAACTGTCCACTAATCCATCGAAACCGAATACGAAGCCGCCAAGGAGGATAGACACGAGTATGCTAGCTGCGGATAACGACAGGCCGAATAGGATGGCGGCGATGTACTTGGACAGATAGATTTTGGTTCGGCTCGCCGAACGGGTCAACAGCAGCTTAATCGTGCCAGATACGAATTCGGCGGAAACAATTTCGCCAGCAATAATGACGGAGATCAAGGACGTCGTAAAAATGATATTTCGCACCTGACTTACCACAAAACTCCACGCATTAGTACTAGGTGGAATGTTTTGATCTAAATAATATTGATTCAACATGGTGCGTTTCTCGGCCTGCTTGATTTCAATCTTCAGCGCATCTGGATTGGCAGCTTCCTTGCTAAATTGCACATTTTCTTGTTCTAGCTGTGCTCTCCAATTGTCACTCGTAGTGCCGCTTCCGGCTGCCTTCAAATTCACGATTTGAACCAGCACGTATAGCAGAACGATAGCAATCATCACCCACGTACGCTTCCGTTTATAAATCTTCATGTTTTCATTGCGAATGAATGAGATCAATGTTTTTCTCCTCCTGTTATCTCCATGAACTTGTCTTCCAGCGTCTTCTTAACCGTATTCACACCGTACACGTTAATTCCCGCCGCCATTAGCTTTTGGCTAATCTCTGGAATATGAGCTTTGGCGATACGTATTTGAATGTGATGTTGATCGATCGTAACTTCATCGCCGGCCATGATCGCTTGCAGGCTCTGTACTGCTAGATCCGGTCGGTCAACCTCGAATCGGACTTGGGTTCGTTCGTTATCTGTCATATCTGATATTTTGTGAACGTCAACCAGTTTCCCTTTTTGCAAAATCGCGACGCGGTCGCACATCATTTCCATTTCAGACATGAGGTGACTGGAGCTCATAATGCCTACGCCTTCTTTGTGAGCCAGATGCTTCAAGTGGCCTCTCAGCTCGCGGATACCAGCCGGATCGAGTCCATTGGTAGGCTCATCAAGCAGAAGTAGGGAAGGTTTATGGACAAGAACGACAGCAAGGCCTAATCGTTGCCGCATGCCTAGAGAGTAGGTGGCTACTTTATCGTTGATACTGTGCTCCAATCCAAAGAGAGCAATGACTTCTCGGATTCTTGCTTCTGTCACGTCTGGCGTCATACGGGAGAAGTGAATCAAATTATCATAGCCGGATAAAAATTTGTACAAATCCGGATTTTCCACGATGACCCCAACGTGTTTCATGGCTTGTTCAAAGTGTGCATGAACATCCGTGCCGTTAATCAGCACTTGACCTCCCGATTTGGACATTAGGCCGACGATCATTCGAATCGTCGTCGTTTTTCCTGCTCCGTTCGGACCGAGAAGTCCCAGGATTTCTCCTTTTTCCATATTCAGTGTTACCTGATCGACAATAATCTTGTTTCCTATCCTTTTCGTGAGATCACGAATCTGCAATAGCGACAATGCAACCACTCCTTTTAATAACAATTGGAATGAGATATAATTTTCCGTATTCTAGCGGATTCATCTCAGCCATCCTCACTCTAACAGAACGGTTGTCATAAAGCCGAGTGACAAACAGTCATAACCTTGATATGACAAGGGAAATCGGGATTGTTCAGACTAATTGTCGCTCATTTCAAAAAAAGTGAACGGAGTTATACATATGCGTTTTCTTATCCAAAATCGGTGGTCATGGCAGGATTGGACCATGCTTTCCATTCGTATCCTATGGGTAGTTACCGTTATCATTTTGATGTATCAGGATCAGCCTACCTTTCCTTTTTGGATGGTGTTTGTTCCTCTTTTGCTATGCAATCTTGTCCCTTTTTTATTTGTGACAGGTCACTACTATCGATATCTGATCGCGGAGTGCTTGTTTGCTGGTGGAGCGTCCTTATTTCTTGCTTACGATCTTGATTTGATAAGACTGTTCCCACCTGCCCTCTTTACGATTGCGTTCTATAGCCGGGGCCGAGTCCACTGGTGCTCGCTGCCTGTTGCTGTGGCGCTGTTTGCTTTGAGCGCAGGGAATTCCGTTAGCTTATCGTTGTCACACCCTGTCATATGGCAAAGCTTATTTGATGCGCTTATCTTCTATGGGATGAGCTATGCACTGCAAAAGGGAGCCTTGGGAATCAATGCCATCAAGGAGAAACTTGCACTGATTAAAGAGCAATATACGATTTTGGAGCAGTATTCCTCACAGATTGAAAGAATGACGTTGCTGGAGGAACGTTACCGCATAGCCCGTGAGCTGCATGATACGATTGGTCATACCTTTACTTCCTTGATTTTAGGGATGGAGACATTGAAGTTCCATATTCATTCGAATGAGGGAGAAGCTAAGCTACAGGGAATGCTCAAGCTGGCGAGAACGGGGCTGGACAACATTCGCCGTCAGGTGCATCAGATGGATCCAATCGAAGATGCGCAGCCTTTGGATCGATCGTTGCTTCAAATTTTGGATGAATTCAAGACAAACACTGGGATTCGGACTGTATTCCGCACAATGGGCGAGCCTTACCCTGTAATGAAGCAGGTCAAGTTTGTCTTGTATCGCTGCCTACAGGAGGCTCTGACCAATGCCAGCCGCCACGGGCAAGCCGGTACGATTCAAGTCCTTCTTCAATATGATCATACACAGGTGATGCTGCAGGTGCAGGATAACGGCAAGGGTGATGATAACCTTCAATATGGATTCGGTCTGACAAGCATGAAGGAGCGATTAACCTCATTACAAGGCAAGCTCTATATCCACTCGCAAGCGGATGCGGGCACGATGGTGACCTGCACGATCCCCAATCCATCTAATGAAGGTGGACAGAAAATCAAAATCCTCCTGGCTGATGATCAATCCTTGATCCGTGAAAGTCTGAGGCTATTGTTAGGAGAAGAACAGGATTTTGAAGTGGCGGTTGTTGGAGACGGCAAGCAAGCCATTGCGCAATGCAGGAAGGATCGTCCCAACATTGTATTAATGGACGTCAACATGCCTGAGATGGATGGTATCGCGGCTACAAAGTCCATTAAAGAGACGTGGCCGGACATTCGGATCATTATGATTACGACAATAGAGGATGTCTCCCTGGCGTCTGAGGCGCTTCGTATTGGAGCAGAAGGCTATATGCTGAAATCAATACACCCCAAGGAGCTGGCAGCAACCATTCGGCTCGTATACAGTGGAGGAACGATGATCTCGCAAGACGTGGCCCATCAATTGTTCCAATATCAGACAAGGGATAGGGCGCCAAATCCGTATGAGCTGACTGAACGGGAAATCGATGTTCTCCGATGCCTGACAGAAGGATTTCGCAATAAGGAAATTGCGCAAAGGCTGCATTTGTCAGAAGGTACGATACGGAATTATATCTCATCCATCTACCTTAAGCTGCAAGTAAATGGCCGTGAAGAAGCTGTAGAAAAGGCAAAAGCTGAGTGTCTCACTTAACAATGTATAGGAGAGGATGTTCGCTTGTTCAGAAATACACGAACAGTATAGCGCATATAGCTTATTCAATATCTTGCTCATTTTCATCCAAGTGATGTAAGTACTCTTGAAACACGATGAGTAGGGCCCGATTTTCAAAATGAAGGCTATCGAGCCATCGACGATGTTGCCATGTCCAATTCCGTACGCCTTGCGGCGCACGCATCCCATGATGCAGCAGAAACTTGGAGAGGCGGTGCCGGGCACGCAACAAATCTTCTTTCGCATCTTCTCTTGCACGTACCAAATCACGTAGCGCCTCATCCTCTTCCTGAGGAACCCACACAGCTGTCAATTCTCCTGCCCGTAACAGCTGTGCCAAACGGAGCGCATCTCTATGATCTGTCTTTACGCGATCGCCCTGGCGTACCGGAATGAGGGAAGGAGCCACAACGATACACCCCATATCCTGTTGGTCCAGCTTCATAGCATATTTCGAGTTGTGCATTTTTCCCTACATGATCAACCCGTTTGCGAATGGCTTCTGGAGTGTTTGGAATCATACCGTAAAAACGTGGGGCTTCTCGACCTGAATCAGCAATCGCTACAGCAATAGATTCTTTGGAAATATCTAAACTGATGTATTTTATGATATCCTTCATAGTACCAGCTCCTTTTTTCATATTATGGCTCTGTACTGGTCTTCTACATCCAGTGTAACCCACGCGATTATGAAAAATAGGGGCCGGCCTCGTTCATTATGACTAAGAGCAACAAATACTCCCAAAGCAAAAAAATACGCTATTCTTTCTCTATGACTCATAGAAAGGATGGTGCATTTTTTATGACTGCTTCTATATCTCAAGAGTTACGATGATTTGCGGAGGAACTTCAGCATTCTTTATCATTGAGTACCTTACAACAAGTAGCTAGGGAAGTTGGATTTGTTCAACGAGAAAGTACGTATCAAGCACAAGATTTAGCAGCTTTATGTATATGGGTAAACCAACGTGCTGCTGAAATTTCTTTAACTCGATTATATAGTTGTTTGGAAGCTTCAACTACAATATGGTTAATAATATACAATAAGTTTACTATAATAAAAATATGTAATCTCCGCAATAAATTGAATATTTTAGTATTTTTCGTTTTAAACTAGCTATAATTGCATCAAATAATAAAAATAAATGCAACTAAATTATTTTGGTTAGTATAAATCTAATTTTTAGAACCCGATCAAGGACCGGAAGGCAAATGGTATACTAAGAAGTAACAGAAGAAAAGAAAAAGTACGGGGGAACTTATGAGAAGAAGATTGGACCTGCGCGTAGATTTCGCCTTTAAAGCTTTGTTTGGTACACATGGAAATGAATCCATTCTGGCCGCTTTTTTGAATGCTGCTCTCCGTTTGCCTGATAACCAAAAGATTACAGAGGTTACTTTGCTGGACCCGCAGTTCAACAAGGAGAATACCGAGGATAAAAAATCAATTCTGGATGTACATGCACAACTTGAAGACGGAAGTCGTGTAAATGTAGAAATCCAGGTGAATAATAAGCATGATATGGAAAAAAGAACCTTGTATTATTGGTCTCGTATGTATACGAGCCAGATGAAAGAGGGGATGGATTACGGAGAGTTGTGCCGAACCATTACCATTAATATCGTTGATTTTCGCTACCTCTCGCATACACCTGGATACCATTCGATTTTTCAGTTATACGAAACGGAAGAGAAGTTCCTGTTAACCGATACACTAGAGATTCATTTCATGGAATTGCTTAAGCTACTAATCAAGTGGCGACGTGGGGAAGTGAATCCACGAGAAAACCAATTGGTGCGCTGGCTGCTTTTGCTTGAAGCCTCGGAAGATGAGGAAATTACGCAAGTATTGGAGGAGATCGCGATGCAGGAAGATCAAACCCTAAAAAAAGCGATAGATGAATGGGAACGTGTAAGTCAGGACCCTGAAGTTTTATTGGCCTATGAAGCACGTAGGAAAGCGCTGTTGGATGAAAAATCCGCTTTAAAAAGAGCTGAAAAACAAGGTGAAATAATAGGGGAGGAAAGAGGAAAGAAAAAAGCCATCATGAAAGTTGCCTTGAGCATGATACAAAAAGGAATGGATAACGAAACGATAGCCGAATTAACCGAGCTTACACAAGAAGAAATTGAACAACTCCGCAGGCAATAAAATAACCCCTGGTTATTGGATACCATTCCAAAACCAGGGGTTTGTTTTTGATGGATAACAAGACAGAAAGGTGAACAGCTTTATATAAACTATATTTCATCTTATTAATTATAGAAACCGTACATTTGAAGGATAGTGTTCTTATTCTAGGGATCCCGCCAGCATTTTGACATAAAACCTACGCTAATACAGTTTTTAGAATTGAAAAAGTGATTTTTGTACTCTAAGTGTTCTCTTAAACATATGTTTCGTAGAAATATAGGGAGTTTGTTTTAGGAAAGGTTTCTAGGAACAAAAAACCTGTAACTTACAGTCATTTGAAAGCAAGTTACATGAATTCCCTTAAACGAATGCTTTTGAGACTGATCTATCTGCTACTGCCTTTTTCAATTATTGTTTCCCAACTCATAATCTTCGTATTACTTCATCCTCTTGTTCTCTTTTAGGTCCCTTACACAACTATGATTTTATAAGTGCTGATAATGCCTCCCTATTTAAAATTATAACTTTCTTATACTGCAAGTTAATCCATCCTTTTTGCTTGAAATCATTCAACACTTTTGTAACCGTCACTCGGTTCAAACCAAGACAAACTGCCAATTCTTCATGAGAGTATGGTATGCAGTTTTCGCTAATTGCCTTATCTTTGTTTGGATAAGCGGTTTCGTCCAAAAGAAAACTGGCTACTTTTTCGTAACGGTCATAAAAGGTAGAGCGTTTTAACTGGTGGGATAAATGCCAACATGTATTGGATAGTAGTTGAAAAAGGATTAAAGTAAGTTCTTTGGATTGGCTCAGATAAGGATATAAA
Source organism: Aneurinibacillus migulanus (assembly GCF_001274715.1). Classification (GTDB taxonomy): domain Bacteria; phylum Bacillota; class Bacilli; order Aneurinibacillales; family Aneurinibacillaceae; genus Aneurinibacillus; species Aneurinibacillus migulanus. The sequence continues at coordinate 2,823,509 of NZ_LGUG01000004.1, forward strand.
TCTTCTAAAGTGCAGGATACTAATTCTACTCCATTTACTGCATCTACCGTCGTTTGTCTTGTAGATTGATATAAAAATGATGATTCACCAAAAATCCGTCCTTTCTCCACAATTTCAAGGGTCAACTCCTCTCCATCTGCGGAGATATAGTACACTCTCACCCTTCCTTTTTTTATTAAATACAGACGGTTGGCTTGTTCCCCTTGCATGTAGATATGTTCCCCGGCTTGAATACGAACACCGTTGCCTGCTTGTTCAAAATAAGTATATAAACTCTCTGGAACTTTTATGGTAACCATTATATCCTCCAAATAAAATTTGCTTAATTGTAGCATAGATTACATTTTGTTGAAATATTCTTTGTTATTTTTATTGAGATATCTATTCGGATTATCTTTTGGAAATATTGGTTATGGGGGAGTTGTAAACATGCAATTAAGGAAAGAAGCAGGGTACATATTTTCAATATTAGGGGGCATATGTTGGGCGCTTGCAGGTGTGTTTGGGCAATATCTCTTTCAATTTCATCAAATAACTCCAGAGTGGTTGGTATCTATAAGGCTCTTATGCGCTGGTATAATACTGATTGTCGTATGCAAGATAAGAGGGCGTAAGATCTTTAGCGTATGGAAGGAGAAGAAAGATATTAAGGATGTGATCATCTTTACAATATTCGGTACTGCTCTGTGTCAATATTCATATTTTTCAGCAGTTGCTACCTCAAACGCTGCTACTGCGACATTTATTAGTTACACAAGTCCCATTTTTATTATCATATTTATTGCACTAAAAACCAGAAGAAAACCCGCACTATATGAAATCATTTCGGTTTTCCTTGTTATAGCAGGAATATTTGTTGTGGCAACTCACGGTAATATACATTCATTATACATCTCAGGTGAATCATTGTTTTGGGGAATATTAGCTGCTGTGACATTCGCTATTTACAGTATCCAGCCGCAAAGATTAATGAGGGAGTTCGATACACTGTTAATTACAGCATGGGGAATGCTTATTGGGGGGAGTATGCTAATTTCGATTTTTAGACCTTGGAATCTAAATGGACTAAGCAATTTGCATGCATATGTGGCAATGGGTATAATTGTACTATTTGGAACGATATTATCTTATATATTTTTTTTGGAAGGTATTAAGAGAATTGGTGCAACGAGGGGAAGCCTTTTATCTTCAATAGAACCAGTGGTGGCTACAATACTTTCCGTTGTGTGTCTCAATGAAACATTTGAAATAATAGATCTGTTAGGATTTGCATTAATCTTATCGACTGTTGTTGTATTAGCAAAGGCTCCAAGTCATGGCTCAGAAGTGCAAACCCAAAAAATCTGGGAATAAGAAAAAGCCATCTATTTCCAGAAAATGCTAATACTCTCCATGGCCACATGAGTATAGCGATGCTGCTTGATTCAATCGATCAAATCAAGCAGGGGTCTCGCCACATCGCCATCAAGCTAATTTTTTAAGTAGCCCCAAAACGAAAAAACACTATTCTTTATCTTATTTTAGAGAAAAGAGCATGTTTTTTCATTTTAGGGATATCGGAAAACTCTAGCTTGATGGGCATTGGAGCTGCTACTTATAACGAAAATTGCTTGAAGAAATCTAGCTTTTCATCTAAATAACCATCGTTTGTTTCAATACTACCCGTGATATGCGGATCATGCATGCACAATCCCATTAGCCATAAATGACGAATGCCTACCATGACAGATACTGCCTCTTTATCATTTTCTGAAAGTTGACGGACTGATGTATATCCTTGAAGGAAGGCGTTCCATAGTTGTTCAACTAACTCCTGATCTTCCTCCAATAGTTGCCGGGTCAATTTGAATGCAGCTAGATCGTAGGCGCGCCAGCCATATCCACACAGGTCAAAGTCATAATGAGTATAGGTCATATCTTCGCAGAAGCTAATATTCATATTTCCTTGAAGGTCTCCGTGACAGATACCCCAATCCAGCCCGTTGTGGATGAATTCGTTCAACTTTCCCTCCATTTTTTGAGCAATATTTCGAATGAAACGAAAGTCATCCGGTCGATGCTTCATCCTGGATTCGATAATGGCCAATGGATCATGAATGAGGGATTGGATATTCCAGGCTTGACGTGAATGTTTACTTGAAAACAAATCGCCTTTTGTATGAAGCTCAGCTACTGCTTTACCAAAAAGTGTGCTGATTTCCTCCTTTTCAATTTCTTGTTCTTTTCCCTCAGCATAGGTAAATAACACTCCAAAACGGCTCCCCTCCGGAACTTGTAATTTCGAGATGTAGTTTCCAAAAGTATCGGCGATTGGTACTGATACAGAGATACCTTCTTTATGTAAATGAAGCAATAGATCCATTTCGAACGCTATTTCTGATTCTTTCGTTCGCCAATCACTACGATATAGTCTAAATATCAATTTTCGACTTGCTGTCTCTACTATGTAGGTATCATTCATTCCTCGAAGAAGGTACTGAACCTGTATAATATTTTCTTTAGGATATTGTTTCTGGAGTACATGTAACAATGCCTTCTCACAAACGGTTGAATATGTCACAGTCAATGACACAGCATTCACCTCTTGTCTGTTATTTGGTAGTTTATTGCGTTTAACTGACTAAAAGTTTTAATAATGATATGGTTCATTGATAATTATTTGGTTTTAATAACCAATTATTACAGTATATACGTAATTAGTTTAAAATGGTTACATCAAAACTTTCTCCTTTTTCCTCGTTTTCGTATGAATTTGTGGCTTTGGAATAAAGTTTGATCATTTACTAAGTTTGCACCGATGACATAAATGATCTACCGAATAAAAAATAGGTTGCCTTGTTGTGGCAACCTAACTTTGGGAAGCTTCCTCAATATAGGCATTTTAAGTCGTGTTTTTTACGGTGGTTTTGTTGAGGAAATCATATTTCGTTGGGGAATAATGAGCTTAATCTTATGGCTGTTACAACTTATTTTAGGGCAATTAAATATTATTTCTGTGATTATTGCAATTGGTATTTCAAGTTTGCTTTTTGCCTTAGCACATTTACCTTCTATCAAAGTGGTGTCAGAAGAATCTAAGACCTCGATGTATGTATATACGATTTTTTGGAATGTGTGGGTTGGTATTTTTACTGGATGGGCTTTTTTTGAAGCAGGTATTTTTCCGCAATTATTGTACATATGTTATTTCACATACTATGGTATCCAATTCAGAAAATGCGTACTTACAAATAATACCGCAGGAACAAAAATATTGACACGAGTAGGATGCGCATAGTGTTAAAACATGAGTTTAGTTTTATATAAAGAGCTCGTGCTCAATATAGCCAATATAATTCGCACAAGTATCAAGAGAGTCTCAAAACTTATGGCATAAAGGGTAGTAGAAACTGTTATGACAATGCCTATATTGAATTCTTTCATAGTATGTTTAAAAAAAGTGGTTTATATTGAAGCGCCTTCCACACGAGCAGAGGCACAAAAACATATTTTCGAGTACATGACATGCTTCTATAATGAAAAGAGAATCCGCTTTTCTATTGTGGATTTCACGCCTAATCAATATGAATGTATACACTCTAAAAGCGTAACTTAACATGAAATTTTTGTGTCTACTTTGTTGACCTAATATCAGAATCAGTATGGTCAGATTGTTTAGTTAAAATATCAACCTATATTTATATACTATTAGTTTAGCAAAAATATAATTGATTGGATAGGAGTGTTTCATTTTGAATGAGAAAATTCTTTTGGTTGATGATGAAAAAGGACTTTTAGATATGTTGCAAACACTATTAAAAAAAGAAGGGCTTACTAACGTCGATTTTGCCACTAAGGGGCACGAGGCACTTACTCTATCGGATAAAGAGACATACAGTGTAATTGTCCTGGATGTAATGATGCCTGATATGGACGGATTTGAGCTATGTAGGCGTTTACGTGAAAAAACATTTGTGCCTATTATCTTTCTGACAGCCCGTACTACTGACTTGGATAAGTTAATGGGACTAGGAATTGGGGGAGATGACTATATTACTAAACCATTTAATCCATTAGAAGTTGTAGCTAGAATTAAAGCACAACTACGTCGGCATCATTTATATAAAGATAGTACACAAATAAAGCATGAGTCATTTGATTTTGGTTTTTTTCAACTTAATAAAACTTCTGGCCAACTTATTGTAAGAGGGAAAGAAGTAGAATGCCCAGCTAGAGAATTTGAACTGCTTACATTTTTGTGCGAGCATCCAAATCACATTTTTAGCATTCAGCAGTTATATGAAAGGATATGGGGACAATCATCAATTGGTGATGAAAAAACAGTAACCATTCATATTTCTAGACTTCGAAGAAAAATCGAACCAAATCCTAAAAAACCACAGTTTTTAATCAATATAAGAGGATTAGGATATAAATTTGTTCCTTTAGTTCAGCGGGAGAAATAGCAATGAAAGTATATACTCGACTTATTATTCATTTTTTATCTACATTGTTTCTTTTTTTTCTGTTTTTTGTTCTTATGTATATTTTGTTGCTTTTTAGCTTTTCTTATTTAAGTGATACGCTCACTTGGTTTAAACGTTTAGATTACAGTATGGTTAAAGCTGTGTATGTGGTTTTTGTCACACTCATTTTTTGCCTATGGTATGGTTGGTATACTGGTGCTCCGCTTTTTCATTTATTAGAATGGCTAAAACAACTTGCAAGTGGTACATATGAAGAACCGAAACTAAAAGAGCGCTTCTATCAAAGGACAAAGATGAGAAAGCTACATCGTTCATATCAAATATATGATGAATTGATTTTGTACATGCGGCGGCTCACCTCTAAGCTAAACCAGAATGAAATCGCACGTATAGAATTAGAAGAGATGAGGAAAGATTGGATAGCTGGTGTTTCTCATGATATGAAAACACCTCTTTCCTACATTAAAGGATATACTGCAATGATGTTGTCGCCTGATTATGTATGGACCGAAGAAGAAAAAGAAAAGTTCATTTGCATTATCCAAGAAAAAGCGCTTTATATAGAGCAATTAATCGAAGATTTTCAAATAAGTCAATTTACCCCTACTCTTAATACAAAGAAGCAGGATATTGTGGAGTTTATTCGTTGCGCTGTCATTGATATTGCCAATAATCCTCAAGCACAGCATTATCATTTTTCATTTCATGCAGAAGTGCCTCATATATACACATATTTTGATGAAAAGCTTATGTTACGTATTTTTTATAACTTGTTAATGAACACCATCATTCATAATCCCATGGGAACTCAAATACATACCGATGTGAAACTAGAAGAACAAGTCTTGATTACAATTTCTGATAACGGTATTGGAATAAATCAAAAGAACGTACAACATTTATTTGATAGATACTACCGCGGTACGTCTACTGATACACCGGAAGCAGGAACAGGACTTGGCATGTTCATTGTTCAACAGCTCATTTCTGCTCATGGAGGGACGATTGAGGTGAAAAGTATACAAGGGAAGGGAACTACCTTCTTGATTTATCTTCCGATACAAGGTTAACCTGTTGTTTATTTTGTGTTTACCTCCTGTTTACTTTCGTTTTTTAAACTATGGTTACAAAGCTTTACAAATAATCTAACCGTTAAAAAACGAGGTGAGCAGGATTGAACACAGTAACAGTAGAAACCGTTAATTTAACCCGCCGGTACGGAAAGTTTATGTCAGTAAATAATGTAAATCTTAAGGTTCCTCAGGGTGAAATCTATGGATTTCTGGGTCCTAACGGTGCAGGTAAAACAACGACCATTCGTATGCTCCTTGGTTTAATTAAACCTACAAGAGGAGAGATTGCAATTTTTGGAAAAGAACTTTCCAAAAATCGTATACCAATTTTAAAGCGGGTAGGATCGCTTGTAGAATCACCTTCCTATTATGGGCATTTATCCGGCCGTCAGAATTTGAAAGTACTAGCCAGGCTTCTTCAATTGCCGGATAAACGGATTGATGAGGTGTTGGACCTTGTACGATTAACAAAAAATGCCCAACGTCCGGTGAACGGGTATTCTCTTGGAATGAAGCAGAGACTTGGTATTGCTGCCGCTCTCATAAGCCGCCCAGAACTTCTTATTTTAGATGAACCGACTAATGGGTTGGACCCTGCAGGGATACAAGAAATTCGTGAACTAATTATCCAAATGCCAAAAGAGTATGGTATTACAGTTCTAATATCTAGCCATTTATTAAGCGAAATAGAACAGGTTGCTACGTATGTGGGAATTATCGATCAAGGAAAACTGGTTTTTCAGAATTCTATGAACGAGCTTCGTAAACTAAGTCAGCGGAACATACATGTTGAAGTGAATCAACCCATCGAAGCATCTCTATTGCTGCAAAAGCAGGGTTGGAAAGTCTCTATAGAAGATAACATACTGTCCTTTCCTTCTATTACACATGAACAAACGGCTTCCATCGTTAAAGAATTGGTTTTACATAGGTTCTCCGTCTATCGTGTAGTTGAGCACAAAATGTCGTTAGAGGATACATTCCTTGAATTGACAGGAACGAGGCAAAGTTTATGATATTTCGCCTCTTACTTGCCGAAGGAATGAAATTAAAACGAATCTGTCTATGGTTACCTCTAATAAGTGCGGTTATTTTGAATGTTGTCACAGCGGTAGAATGGTATCTCTATTTTAGACAGGGACCTGGTGGAGTATACGCAGGTTTTTCTGTCATGTTCTTGTTTTTATCGTTTATCTTACTCCTTAGTATTACATTACTGACAAGTATTATATCCAGTACTGAACACGATACTGGATCGTGGAAACAACTTTGTGCACTCCCTATTTCACGAATGTACATCTATCTTAGCAAAACAATTTTAGTTATTTCTTTGCATTTTTTAACTATTGTTTTTATTTTACTTGGTATAGTGCTTCTCTGGATTTTTTATACATCTAAGCCAATACCGTGGGGGTTTATGATTAAACAGTTAATTTATTGTTATCTGGCATCCCTTCCTGTTTTAGCGATTCAACAGTGGCTATCTACGCAATTTCAAAATCAAGCTATTCCTATTGCATTTGGAGTCATGGGAGCCATGTCGAGTTTATTTTTAGCACGAACGGAATCAAATGTTGTGCATATGCTACCCTGGGCATATGCCCCCTTATCTACACCTTTGTTAGATGAGCATATGCAATGGGTGTATATGGGTGTTATCTCAGGTATAGCATTAATTATTGCAGGAGCGCTTCGTTTTGCTAAAAGTGAAGTGCATTGAAGGGAGAATGAAAACATGAAGCAAGTTTTTATAGCAGAAGCCATAAAGTTGCAATGGGTTGTGATTATAGGGCTTATTCTGGCTGACACTCTATTAAATTCAGCACTCGGTCTCATACAAATGAATGATTTAAGAGATTTCTTCGAGCCAGGTTGGTTAAGCTTCTATATATATGCCGTTAATTTTCACTCCATGTTTTTTTATCCTCTCTATGTAGGTATTATTGCTTCACTTATATGCCTTTACGAGCATCGAAACGGTGGTTGGAAACAGTTATTGGTACTGCCTATTCCACGTTCCCAGCTTTACCTTGGCAAATTTCTGCTGTTAATTAGTATATTGGCCGTTACCCAACTCGTATTTGTTGGAGGATTTCTTCTAGTAGGCTGGGCCAAAAATGTGCCAGGGACTATTCCTTGGACCACTATTTTGAAAAGTGCTGTAGGTGGCTGGATTGGAATTTTGCCACTAGCAGCCTTACAACTGTGGCTATCTTTTAGAATCAAAAGCTTTGGTGCATCATTGGGAATTATTATCGCCTGTTTGGTTCCTAATATTGTTCTTACAGGTTTACACTCTTGGATTGGAGCTTGGTTTCCATTTACGCTTGCTTATTATATTATGATGCCTCAAGACTCTCCTTTTGCCCCTGAAGTAGGGTCGATTAGTTTATATCTCATTGTTTTATTCACTTTTATTATTTATTTAATAGGTGGCCAGCGCTTTTTTGTACGTAGGGATTGGATATAATATATGTTTTATAAAGAGGGTCCTGCCACATCGCCATCAAGCTAGTGGAAAGGAAAAGTTGAGAATCGGGAAACCTGATCATTTTTACTTTCCAACATAAATTTTAGGCATGCTCAAATAAGCCCTAACGGGCCGAAATTGCTCTATAGCACAACCGATCGAAATGGATATCGCCATTATAAGTCAGACCCTAAGCAATGTCAGGATTGTCCCTTACTCTCACAATGTACCAAGTCTAAAAAACAGCAACGAATCATTACATGTCATATTTGGCAAGAATCAATTGAACAAGTAAGGGAAAATCGATTGAGCAAATCGGGGAAAATGTTATACAAAAAGCGAAAAGAAACAATTGAGCGAAGCTTCGCGGATGCAAAAGAACTCCATGGGCTTCGCTACTGCCGTTTGCGGGGAAGGGACAATGTACAAGAGCAAGCACTGATGACGGCAGCTTGTCAGAACATGAAGAAGATTGCCAACCACTTAGCCAAGCAAGGATAGGTGGTTGAATACACTTTGAGCAAATTTTATTTACCTTCTACTTCATAAGCTTCTTAACAAACTTCGTTAAATATAAAATGAGTATTGAATCTTTTATTTGTCTTTTTCTGTACAGAAAGGGCTTTTTTTATGAGGTTACAACGTTAAATTTCCTACTTCCTCAGTTTTTTACTCAAATCCTGATAATTCTCTGATATTTCTTGTTTATAGTTCTCTCTAAGGATGTATGGATTTTAACGACTGCAAGGGGGCGTATTTCATGTTGAAAACATTCAGGCTATCGTTGGCTGTAGGGGCTTTTCTTCTGCTAACTGGATGCCAGAGCATCGGCAATTTCACTCAAACCGTGATCGATGAGTCCAAGAAAACAGCCCATTTTACGATTGAACTGGACGAGGACACCGACTACACCATGGAACAGTTGATTGACGAAGGCCGTGTGGACAGAGTGGTTTTTGGCGGCAAGCTGTATGAGCTGCAGGGACAGACGGCACCAGAGAATAAAGGAGACAACCTGGGATTTATCGGCAAGAACTATTATGTGGACCAGCATGGCAATCGGTGGACAGATGAGGAATTAAAGAAACCTTATCTGTATACGGATCCTAAGAACATTAGGGAGAAACAGCCTTTAGTTTATGGTTCCGTCTACCGTTACAAAGGGCAGCCCAAACAGAGTACAAGTTTACTTGTAATTGAACTGAATAAGAAACTGTATAAAGCCACACTGGTTCCAGGTGAATAGCTTACTCCAGTGAATAAATCAATTTGAAAGGACGTTTATATATGGCGAATGCAAATCTATTGGAAATGAGGAAGGTTACGAAAACCTTTATTCCCTTTACTGGATCTCCTGGTATATCTTAATACATTCCTTCGCTGGTCTACCATTATTTTCGTAATAATAAGTCTTGTTTTTTCACGAATAAAAGAGCAGTCGATGTATGTATTGGTTTTGCACAAGAGATGGTTATCTGGAACAAGATTTTCAATACAGACAAGCTCATAAGCGGCTTGATTTTCTTCATTTGGACGTAACATGTCGTCTCCTCCTTCTTGTTTTCTTTTCTCAAGTATACAAAAGGCACCTTTCTGTGCCCATATTAAAAGTAAATAAGCCTGTCGAGATTTTCTCGACAGGCTGAAAATGTGCCATCCTTTCTATGGCACATTTTTTTGTTTTGGAGGTATTTGTTGCTCCTAGCTTGATGGTGTGGTTGGATCCCATGCCCATCAAGTTAAGAAAACTATTCGTAAAAAAACATCATCCTTTTCTTATATGAGATTTCAATATCTTATGAAATTGATTCAATTGTTTATCTTTTAGCTCCATTTACTACTGAACCAATTATGGAGAGAATTTGCCTTGGCAATTAGAGCAAGATCAAATTACAAACACAAAAATGATATATACAACAAAAGGTCTGGATTTTATTGTTAAACTTAAAGTTCAACCTTTTGTGGGAGCTCACGATCCCCTTGGTACTGATTTATTCACTTTTAAAATAAAAGATGGGAAAATAACACTTGAAAAATACGAACATTTAGAGAGTTTTCCTATACGACCACATTTTAAAAAATATTATCCAAATCTAAAACCCTCATATTAAGAAACTCTTAATATGGTTTAATGCTAACGGAGATCGTTAGTGCAATAAGAAGCTGACATAAAGAGGATCGGAATTCCTCGTAAACTGGAATCTGGTTTTTTCATTTTTTGCTTAACGTACGATTTTTTCCGTTTCGTGATGTGACGTGACCCCTAGTAGACTCGGTGATAACCTTAGTTTTTGTTCTGAATCTTAGAGGGCATACAATAATAAGGATGATACGAGGCTTGAATAAAACCCAAGCTTTCTGCCAATCTTGAAGAACCAACGTTTTCTCGCCTGCACGCCCATACCGGTTCATATCTATTCGTCAGACAATATGAAACCAATGCAGATGCAGCATAGATCGAGTATCCCTTTTTTCTGAATGTTTCTGTGGTTTCAACACCAAGCTCCAACTTGTCATCAACAATAAAGGAAGCGAAAGACGTACTAACGATCTGATTATCATATAACAAGGCATAGCCTATACCATTCTCAAGAAAATCTTCTGCTGTATTCCAGAACTGTTCAGGTACAACAGAATGTTGAGTTTCATGGATTTTTCCATAAATATCTAAATCAATTTTTTTCAGTGTAAATGGAGCTGGTATGTTGATGTTTATCAATGGAGATGATGGTTTAAACTGATAGTTTATCCTTTGAGTTTGCAGAAAAGATGTGCTGGTATCGCGGGTCATCACTTTGCTGTCACCTTTGTCGTCGGCCTGCAGTAACTCTGTTCCTAGTATAGAGGCCAGTTTATGTTCCCATCGCTCGGGATAAGTTAACATGTATTTTGCTGGCAATTCAACAGATGGTGTATTTTTTAAAAAACGCACAAGCTTGTCGTTAAAAGAGTCATTTTCAGCGTTACCGCATAAAAGAGCCATCCCGTATTTATGTACGATCAAGCTTACAGTTGGATGCAGGGAATCGTCGACAAATATTTGTCCATTTACTTTGTTATCGATCACGACTCTAGCAAACAAGGTATTAAATGGAACTTTGCTTACTAACGGAGTTACTATTGAATAATCAGGGGGGGTAAGTTTTATCATACAAATTCTCCATTCAAAAATGACATTTTCCTTTCACAAAAACACCGCATCTCAGCAACTAAACGAGTGTTGATAGACTGAATTCTGGACACGCAGAGCCGAGAGTGCGACAATAAAAGCATTCTAAATCGAGGTGTCTACGATGGCAAAAAAGTACAGTCAAGAATTCAAGCACCAAGCTGTCCAACTCGTTCTAGAAGAGGGGAAGACGGTGGCCCGTATCATGCAAGAGCTTGGCTTGAAATCCCGTACCGTCAAGAAGTACAAGGCTACGACCAACTCCAGGCACAACCTACCGGTTTACGATAACGTACTCGCTCGGAAGTTTAGCGCTCAGGCACCCAATCAGGTGTAGATGGCAAACATTACATACATTCCTACCCAAGAGGGCTGGCTATATCTAGCGAGCATCATGGATCTGTATACACGAAAGATTGTTGGTTGGCACATGGATAAACGGATGACGAAAGAACTTGTATTGGAGGCGCTAGATCAGGCCTATCGCCGTCAACGGCCGCATTACGAAAACTTTTCCATTCATGGGTAGCTGCCATGATAAGAAAGCGCAGCAATAGAGAAACAGAAAGCTTGCGAGCCGTATCTTTGTAACCGTGGGTTTGTAAAATCTCTTGGATGTCCTCTTCGGTAACGAGATGGTCCAACACGTGAAGAAGTGGGATAGACTTTTTCATAGAAGGTCGCCTCTTTTCGTAGAGATTTGTATGTGGTGTACAAACTCTTTTCCCGAAAAAGGTGCCTCTTTTTCATTTTTCAGCTTACTTTTTTTGGTTAATCAGCACTCGTGGAATTGAACAAATTTCTTATAGTTAGTCGCTGTATTTGTACATAATAGAGCATACCAGTAAATATATCCACCTGCCACAACGTCAATTTCTTCGGCTTTGTCATGAGTTGCTAAACAGGTGTTTTTTTCTTAATGTTCCACTATAAAAAGGTACTCCGAACTTTGGTAAAATAGGCTTTAACTAAAAACCAGAAAAATATTAATAAAGGAGAATTCGATGTATAAAATATTAATTGTTGAAGATGAAGTAACTATCGCCAATACATTAAAAAATCATCTTGAAAAATACGGCTATTATTGCCACACTGTAGTAGATTTTGAAAAGGTACTCGATGTTTTTCAAGATGTAGAACCACATCTTGTTATAATGGACATTAATCTGCCTGCCTTTGATGGCTATTATTGGTCCCGCAAAATAAGACGGGTGTCGAATTGTCCCATTATGATTCTCTCTGCCCGTATGAGTGAGTTAGATCAAGTGTATGGTATTGAAAATGGGGCAGATGACTTCATTACAAAACCCTTTTTAATGGACGTGGTACTTGCGAAAATAAATGGGCAAATTCGTCGTGTATACGGTGAATATGCAAAAAAACCACAAACCCGCATTTTAAAAAAGGGAAACACAGCTTTAAACTTGGATACTGTTCGATTATCTACATCTGAACAGGAGGAGCAATTGACAGTAAAGGAACTTCAGCTTTGTGCAATGCTTTTTAAAGCATTCCCCAATGTTGTAACAAGACAGCAGCTACTCACAGCTATTTGGGATGATGAAGCATTTGTCGAAGAAAATACACTGACGGTCAATATTGTAAGGTTGCGAAAGAAATTTGAAGCGATTCATTCTTCGCTAGAAATTACAACAATCCGAGGAATTGGCTATCAGTTAACGGAGAAGAGCTTATGAAGTTGTTTTTACAGGATCATCTGAGCTTTATTATCCTTTATATCATCACTTTTATTAGCTTACCAATTGTCATTCATCAACTAGATGGCATCAATAATCATTATGCCTACTTTATATTTTTAGCCATTACCTTACTAGCGATTCTCCTTTTCTTTCGTTATGTACGTCGCAAAAAAATGTATGTACATATGAAAGGAAATAATATGGGTATAGAGGGTTTTCTGATTCACCAGCCCGTTTCTCCAATTGAAAAAGCATATTCAGTCCAACTCAAATCGATTCAGTCCTTTCTTCTTTCAAAGGAAGACGAATACAAGGATTTCTTACATGAACAGCAATTGATGATTTCTCATGCTGTTCATCAAATGAAAACGCCCCTTTCTGTCATTCAATTGCTTATCCAATCGAATCAGTTGAAAGAACAAAATTTATTTCTTGAATGGCAAAAAGTAAAAACGGAATGCGACAAGTTGAATTTCTCTTTAAATCAGTTATTAACGTATAGTCGTTCTGCTAAAATATTAGCGGACCTAAAGATAGAACCGATTCCATTAAAGAGCATTGTACAGGAAGTTATTAACGATTTAAAGGATTATTTTATCGAGAATGAAATATACCCCAAAAGTACAATTGGTGATAACGTATTGATCTATTCAGATCGTAAATGGCTAAAGGTTGTTGTTTATCAGTTATTAAATAACGCTGTCAAATATAGTAAGAAAGAGTCCGTCGTTCTGATTGATTATGAAAATGGAAAGTTATTTATCAGAAACAAAGGAGAAACGATACCTGAGAGCGAAATAAACCGTGTTTTTGAATTGTTTTACACAGGCACGAAAGGTCGGACTAAGGGTGAAGCGACTGGCATTGGACTTTACTTAGTAAAAAAAATTCTTTCTACATTAAATCACCCATACAGGTTATATTCTGCCAATAATGAAACGACATTTACAATTGATTTTTCAGGAAGTATAAAAACGGCCACCAAATAAGGTAGCCGTTTTTAAGTGTGACAATGTTGTCATATTGCTGTCATGTTCAAAGATTTTAGGAGGTGGAAGGGGTTGTCTATACTAAAAGTAACGAAAGACACAAAGGAGTGAAAAACTAATGGCAGAGACCATTTTAAATGTAAAGCATCTTCAAAAGGAATATACAGGAGAAATCACATATAAAGCATTGAAAGGCATTGATTTTCATTTAGGTGAGAATGAATTTGTTGCAGTGATGGGTCCATCTGGTAGTGGAAAAACAACATTCCTTAATTGCATTTCCACAATCGATCGTCCTACAAATGGATTCATTACAATCAATTCAAAAAATCCATACGAATTAAATGACGAGGAGCTAGCGAAGTTTCGTCGCACTGAATTAGGTTTTGTCTTTCAAGATTTTAACCTTGTTCATACATTAACAGTTGAAGAGAATATTTTATTACCATTGGCGCTTGATTCTGTAAATGAGAAAGAAATGAGGAGACGATTAGCTGAAATTGTAAATTTTTTAGGGATTGGAGAGATATTAAAAAAGCGTACATTTGAAATTTCCGGTGGACAGAAGCAACGCGTGGCAATCGCTAGAGCTGTTATTCATGAACCGAGTTTATTATTAGCAGATGAGCCGACTGGAAACTTGGATTCTAAATCGGTAAATAGCGTCATGACGTTATTTGAATCGATTAACAAAACCTTTAATACAGCCATTTTAATGGTGACGCATGATGCCTATGTTGCCAGTTTTGCACAGCGTGTCATCTTTATAAAAGACGGTGTTCTTTATAATGAGATACACCGTGGTGAAAATAAACAACAATTTTATCAGGAAATTATGGATATACTTACATTTTTAGGTGGTGGGCAGCATGAGCTTTAATCACATTGTCATTCAAAATATTTTACGTGATAAATGGACATATATTTCTTACTTTTTAAGTAGTGTCTTTTCTATTTTAGTATTTTTCTTATTTTCGGTTACAGCATTTCATCCCATGTTAAAGGAAATGGACACAAATAGTACACTCGGTATTACAATGATTCTTGCCAGCTTTATTGTTTATATTTTTTCATTCGTTTTTATTATTTATTCGCTGTTTGCATTTTTAAAGAAGAAAACAAAAAATCTAGGCATCTTTATGATTACTGGGGCATCCATGAAGCAAGTACGCAAGATGGTTTTTAGAGAAAATATGCTTATTGCTGGTGTAGCAATTATAACAGCAATTGCATTTGGTCTTATCATCGCACCCTTGTTTTTAATGGTCGCAAAAAAAGTGTTGCAGGCTAATAGCTTTGGCATGTATGTTCCAGTACAAGCAATTGCATTAACGGTGGTGCTATTTGCCATTTTATTCTTTATCGTTTCTAAATTTATGACACGCTTTATTAACAAAGAGGAGGCTGTCCATCTGTTAAAAACAGATGTCACACAGGAAAAATTAATTGCGCCTGCTCCATGGAGACTGATTTTATCGTTATCCGTAAGCGGCTTCCTATTACTATCCCTAAAAATGAACATGGGTTGGATCGAATCCATTGGAATGTTCTATTACATCGCACTATTTATCAGTTTACTACTTGCTATTTACTTTATTGTAATGCAGGGAACATTGTTGGCAATTCTTCTATTGCAAAAACGGCCATCATATTTTCAAAAAACAAATATACTTTTTGTCTCCAACTTAGAGGCGAAAGGGCGTTCACATGCACATGTCATTTATTTATTAACTGTATTATTACTTGGTGTGTTTGTTTGTACAAGTGTGCTCTATAGTTCATATTATAACGTAAAAGAAAATACAGAAGCATTGTATCCCTATAGCTATCAATACATCTCACTTCCAGAAAATACGTTAGAAGATGAACAGAAAGATATCACTTTTATAGAAACGACCCTATCTAAAGCAGGTAACTACGATGCATACTATTCGGAATTTAAGACGGATGAAAAGCGCCGGATCGCCTTCATGTCAGTGACAAATTATAATTCACTCGGCTTGCATGAGAAGATTAGTCTAAAAAAGAACGAATATTATGTTGTAGCAGGTAATGAAGGCGTACTGCCGAGTACGGAAACAATACACGAATATCTGCTTACAAAACCTCACTATGCTGGGCTTGAAAAACAAAACATTTTTTCGACTGGCTTGCAGAATGTGTATTATATTGTCCCAGATGCGGTTTATGAAACAATCGATTATCCGGTATATAAAGTATTTGCATATGAACTTGAAAATTGGACAGAGAAGATTGATGTGGCTAAAACCCTTGCATCAGGGGTTCCCATAGATCTCGATGTTCATTTAATTGCCTCTAAAATTGAATTATATAATGCGGAGAAGTCTGTGAAGAGCATCATGTTCTTTATCGGTTTTATGCTTAGCCTGATTTTTTTGAGCGCAGCAATGAGTATTCTTTATTTCTACCTGCAAACGTCGCTTGAAGGAGAAAAGAAAAAGTATGCGGGCATTCGAAAAATCGGTCTTTCTGTTAAAGAAATAGCCTCTGTTGTGACGAGGGAACTGGCCACTTTAATTTTTATCCCGTTTACATTTGCATCTATCATTTTATTTGTAGCCATGTTGAGTATGCGCCATTATATTTCAATGACATTTTATCAGATGACAGCGATTGGCGTAGGGGTATTTTTACTTCTGTTTGTTATAAGTTTTTGCATCATTCGATGGGGGTATTTGAACAAACTTGTGAAGGAATCATGAACGATTTCGTGAGTCAAAAAGAATGTAAAATCTGGAATACGATAGTAAGATGAATAAGAAATATTAAGTTTTTATTTGCTGTTTTTAGTTGTTTAGCAATTTTTATATTAGTTGGTTGTGGTAAAGGTACCATCAAGAATTGAACTGTAACCCGAATAATGGACACTTAAAAAAAAGTCCGTTATTCGGGTTTTTTGTATGGGGAAATGATAGAGATACAGGTATAATCAACTCAATGAATACGAGTGAGGTAGAGAAACATGATTATTAACAGGAGATGTATGAACAATGAAACAAAATAAATATGATGATCCAAACTTCTTTTCTGCGTATGAACAAATGCCACGATCAGTTAAAGGTCTTGAAGGTGCTGGAGAATGGCATATATTAAAAGAGTTAATACCAAAACTAAAAGATAAAAATGTACTCGACTTAGGTTGCGGTTTCGGTTGGCATTGCCGATATGCTCGTGAGCAGCAAGCAAGTTCTGTAATAGGTGTAGATATTTCTGAAAAAATGCTTCAAAAAGCCCGCGAAATGACAAATGATCCTTTAATTTCGTATTTAAAAGCGCCGATTGAAGACATCGATTTTTCAAAATCACAATTTGATGTGGTCATCAGTTCGTTGGCTTTTCACTATATTAAGTCATTTAAATCAATCTGCGAAAAGGTTTATGATTGTCTAAAGCCTGGGGGGATTTTTGTTTTCTCAGTTGAACATCCAATTTTTACTTCTCGGAATGAACAAGATTGGTATTATGATGAACAGGGAAATCGTCTGCATTGGCCAGTTGACAATTATCAAATAGAAGGATTACGTGAAACATCCTTCTTAAATGAGAATGTTACAAAATACCATCGTACGATTTCAACATATATTAATGACTTAATTGACACTGGTTTTATTATAAAAGCAGTAAAGGAATCAGTTCCTTCTAATGAAATGTTAAAGAGTATTCCTGAAATGAAAGATGAGACTCGAAGACCTATGTTTTTAATGGTCTCGGCAGAAAAGGAAAATAGCTGATAGGATTTTCTGCAACTGTGTACCGAGAAGAATATCTTAAGTAAATCCTTCATTTCAGGCGCTTTAATGGGGCAACGAAAAAAGCCTAATTTCTCAATATAAATACTGAGAAATTGGGCTTTTTAATATGTAATTTCCTTAACGTTGTAAATCCGCATTTTCCTAACGCTACTCCTATGAGTAGGGACCAAGACTTATTCGGTTAGTTGCCTGTATCGTCTAGTGACAGAATGACTATTCCAGTTCGTGGGATAGTTTCTTAAAATGAGGTCTCGCCATATGACTATCATGCTAACAAAAAAATACACTAAATCAATAAAATAAATTTCTTTGTCACAAGAAAGGTCTAAAATTTTCGCTCTGGGGATGTAATAAAACTTTAACTTGATGGTGGTGGGGCGATACCCTTAAAAGATTGCTGAATCATAAAAAATATAAATTAGACATGATATTGACTATTCTGTTCGTTTCTGACACAATAATAGACAATATAATGACTAAATACAGAAGGGAACATTGTATGGATATCCTCAAAGAGATCTTTTTAATGCAGCAAACTTATGCCACCCTTTTTTCGTTGACCAACAAACTTCAAATCCATGGCGATCAATATCTTGAGCGCTTAACAGCAAGGCAGTTTATGGCCATGATGGCCGTTGGGCATTTACCCGAAAATGAAACTACGCTCAACAATATTGCAAGAAAGTTAGGCACCAGCAAGCAAAGCGCGAAACAACTGATCACAATTATCGAAAAAAAAGGTTATATCATTACCGTCCCCAGTCTACAGGATAAACGCGCGGTTAATGTGAAAGTCACGGAAGCCGGAAAAGAAGTTTTGATTGAGGCTGCCGAAAAGGGCCTTTTCTTTTTAGAAGATCTTTTTAAACATTTTACGACGGAAGAAATGGAAACTCTATGGAGCTTGCTAAAGAAACTATACCGGTATGACGGCGAAGAGCAGGACGGCTTTGAAGAGGAAAGTCGGGTTGAAGTCAGTGAAGATTACAGCGAAACGCAAACGAGAATACTGAAGGAATTTGAAACAAGAAGACAAGCGCGGCAAAAGGAGCGGACAAACGATGAAAAATAAATTCGGGAAGCCGATTTTAATCGAAGAATATGTCCCCATCAACGGCATAGAGCAATATTTGTTTCATTCGGGCACAAATGTTGACAATCCGGTTCTGTTGTATTTGCATGGGGGTCCCGGCAGCGTCGAATCCTTATTTACCCATCTCTTTCAGGATCAATTGGAGAAGATTTTTACCATCGTGCATTGGGACCAGCGCGGCGCCGGAAAAACGCTTATCAAAAATAAAGACAAATATCCGACCATTGATTTGATGCTTCAGGATTTATTTGAGGTTATCCAGTATTTGAAGAAAAAATACAATAAACAAAAGATCGTTTTGCTTGGCCGTTCCTGGGGGAGCGTACTGGGGATTACATTTATCAAACGATTCCCTGAAGAGATCGCTTATTTTATTGGCGTGGCGCAAGTTATTTCCATGCTTGAAAATGAGCGCGTTGGCTATGAAAAACTAAAAGAACTCATACTTCAGGCGGGCGACCAAAAATCTTTGGATAAGCTTGAGGCGATAGGCGATTACCCGGGAGAAAAGTTAATCATCGACAGCCAGTTTTTGAAAAAATGCGCCAAAATCCGTAAACTCCAAGGTAAATATAACCTGGCTGGCAAAATTGATCTGCCGATCATGTTAAAGGTGCTCAAAAGCCCTATTTTTAAGTGGTCCGACATTATGGCTCTTTTGAAGGGACTAAAGGCCAACCGCCACGTGCTGGGAACTTTTTTGGCCAACTTCGATTTGCATGCGGAACCAGCAGATTATCAAGTACCTGTTTATTATATTTTAGGGGACCAAGACTGGCAAGCACCCTATGTGATCGCCCAGGAATATTTCGGCAAAATCCAGGCTCCGCGCAAACAATTGTTTTTGCTCTCTGGCGCTGGACATCGTATTATGATTGATCAAACAGAGTTGTTTACGAACGCATTATCGACCATCCGAACCAGGGAAGAAAATGAAAGAGTATAAAAGTGCATGACTTTATTTAAGATAATCAATTAACTTCTGGTTGATACGCTTCGCCTGTTTATGATTAATTCCATGTCCCGCATCGGGGATGATTTTATAGAAAATTCAGTTCTTTTTGAACTAATTGATCGCTTCTGCAATATTTTATAGAAAAAATAGCTGATCTTTTCACTTTATGAAATGAAATTATCTTGGCTTGATGGATGTTTAGCGCTACCCCATCGCCATCAACTTTTAAAAAAGAACACCCCAAATGATAAAATGAGCATTTTAGCATTGAAAATACAGATGATTTTTGTTTGGGAGAGGCTATAAAATTCTTAACTTGATAGTGATGGGGTAGCACCAAACAAACTGCGGATTTTGTACGCTAAGCCCCGTTTGATCTAAAAAAGGCCGGTTCCTGTACGCTAAGGATACCGGCCTTTTATTACTTTTTACCAATCTCGATATAGACGCGTACATCCTTGCTATTTCTGATAAATCAACGGATACACCACTTTGAACGCTGCTTGCATCGATAATCTCATACGATTTTGTTTCGAGAAATGCGCTATACAGCTTCTCAAGCGATATTTTGCCAACCTCATCCGCCTTGACTTGTTATTTCTACCATGGTGTTTCAGTTTTGTGTTCAATAACTTGTAATACTTTTGGTTCAATATTTTTTAACATTTGTTCCTTTGAACGATTGTTTTTAGGAATTTCTCCATTTTGTTCAGCTTGAATTTGTACTTCAACCTGTGTTTCTGCAATCACATCAATCACCTGTTGTTTAGAGACATTTTTAGATGCTGCAATCTCCACAACAGATTTACCTTTTGCTAATTCTTGTTTTAATTCTGTCGGGCTAATTTTTAGTAAAGAAAACAGTTTTTCATCGTTTAAATAGGCATCAGCAGTATAATCAGGCTTACCATTTGTAGAGAATAAACCTTCTACTTTAATGTTTGAAGGTGTAGGATCACCTCCTATCCGAGAAAGACTAATTGTATTACCCTGAACAAATACCTGGTAGAACGGTGCTTCTGATCCCTTTTTGATGTAATTCAACATCAATGTTTTTTGATTTGGATTTTCCATTTGCTCCATAGCAAACTCGTACTCTTCGATGTTGCCATACATTTTATCAATGAGATAATCTACCTTCGATTTGATTTCCTGATCGGTTAAAGTAATGAGGGGCTTCTCCTTAGGCTCCCAATTCTCTTGAATCACGTGTTCAATCTCACCCGTAATACCGTTTGTATGAAGGGTAATCTTTTTGCCGGTTCCTCCTTTTTCCTGCAGTACGATGTTTGTTTGTTTCACTTTCAAATTGGTTGAATTAGTGGGGTCCATCAGTTTGGCCTTTTCAGCAGGTACATCACCTTGAGCGCTGCTCGCATTGATAATCTCAAACGATTTTGTTTCGGGAAATGCGCTATACAACTTCTCAAGTGTTGCTTTGCCAACCTCATCCGCCTTGACTTGTTCAGCAGTCATTATCATTTCAATCGGGGTGGGGGCCGCAAATGCTGCGGTTGGAATCAAAATCGTAGCAGCAACTATTCCACCAATTAATCGTTTTTTCATGGTTATTTCGCTCCTTTTTCGTTGCAAATATTAAGAATAGGATTGTTCTATTCGCTTGGAAATGGCCGGAGGGCACTCCATAGTTTCTGCCTCTTTGTACAGATGTTCACGGATTTTGCGTCCAATAGCCATTGCTCTTTTCCATCCTTTCCGAGGGGAGATTCCATAAGTTTTTTCGAAGCGCCTGGAGGCCAGCATGATATCCGGACTTGACTGTACCTAGCGGAATACGGAGCAATGTTGCGATTTCCTCAAGAGTATAGTCGTGAAAAAAGCGGAAGATAATCACTGTCCGCTGCTTGTCGGTCAGTTTTCGTATTGACTGCGATATCATTTGGTTCTTCCCATCCATCAACACAGTATGTTGATCCTAATAAGACTCTTCCCGAGAGAAGGCACGGATGCGTTCAAAAATTCGGAATCTCCTCTAGCTCTTGACCCGAAATCTCTGCACTTGACGGATTACCAAGCCGTGTAGCAGAAGTGAGGACGGTTCGTATCGTAGTTAGCAAGTGAGATCCACATTTGCATATAGATCTCATTCATAACATCTTCCCGATCCTGCTGATGATCCACCAGAAAGGAGACTGTTCGGTAGATGTTCTGATAGATGGCATCATACATCGTATGAAACGCCTGTTGATCACCATCTTTCATTTTTATGAGTAATTGGTACATATATTCACTTTGCATTCAGAGGGCCCTCCTGAGTAAGCAGCTTACACACTATATTGTCTTTCTATCTGAAAAAGGTTCGGTTCTTTTCTTATTTTTTTTGCAAACGGGCGCAATTGTTGAATAATTAAATCCCAATTTCTCATTTATATCACTGAGAGATTGGGATTTTTCGTTTTAGGGGTGGCTTGTTTTCTTAGGTTGATGGCGATGTGACGCTACCCTGATTACAGGAAAACTAAAAGAGGATTGAAAAAGCGCCCTGTTGTCCGTATAGATAGTGGGGCTTATTTTGCTGTTTTAAGATAAAACAGCAGCTTACTAAAAGTAGAATCTTCAAAAAGTATAGTTCTATATACATCTCACTTTATAAATTTACATATTCTTGTGGTAGGAGGTAAGAAAAGAAGGACAATATCAGAGGTTGGAAAAAACACGTCCGCCTTTTTTCTGCCGGGGCGCAGGGCATATCCACCTTCTTCTTTCTCCATCCCTCCTACTTCCAACCACGCTATCATGTCAAAATATTAAGTGTAACTTATATAGTAGGTACATACCATTTCCATATAAATGTCTAAAGAATAGATTGAGAAATATAAGAAGGAAAAAAATAGGGGTGAAAATACTGAGAAACGTTCAGAAATGCAGGCCGGGGAATCCTGTAATTATATGTTCTCCTTCATTATATCCACCGGGCCCACCAAGCTCACCGGGCCTACCAGGTCCATCAGGCCCACCAGGTTCCCCTGGGTCAGTAGCTATCATATCAACTGTTCAAAGATATTTTTATATTACAAACCTAGATATTCAGGCTCCTGAAATGATTTTAGCTACTGAATATACAAATGATAACGGAGAGCCAGTGAGTGAGTTTCCAAATCTCGGGCAAAATGGCTATAGCAATCTTTATATTAATGGAATAATGCAAGAGAGCAGCTTATATAATGTAAGTTCAGGTGCTTTAACTATTGATCCTGGTGCAGCTGCCACAGCATTTCCAGCTTCATTTTCGTATTACAATCTTTACATTAACGCTATGATTCAAACAGCTGATACCTCAACTGTTAGCACAACTACATTAACGATCCCAGGTGGAGACGTACTCGATCCAGCCACTCCGATTATCGTTGAATTTGTTGTCACTTAATCCTATTTTATTTGCCGAAATAGAGGTATAAGCATAGGAATTGCAGAAGGAATGGTTTCTCCTCCTGTCATAATCGGCAGGAGGAATTAATTGGCCTTTCTTCTGCCGGATCGCAGGGCGCATCCACCCTCTTCTTTTTTTGAATCTTCTCCTTCCAACTACACTCCCCTGTCAAAATATCAAGTATAATTTATATATTCCATACGCGGCAAGAATACTTAAAACATAATAGGCTCTGCCAAATGAAATTGGAGGACGCCATTGAGCGAAATAAGGGATAAGAATATTCCTCTCTAGACACCGGAGAGGTCAAAGCTAATAAAAAATAAATTACCTATGGTATATGTCCTCAGTGATGAAGAAAGAGAGCATGAGCTCATAAAGAATTTAGCTTAAGTTATCTATGATGAGGAAAAAAAGGTGCTCTCTTAGTGAGAACGCCTTTTTAAAATCCGGTAACTTGATTTATGGAAACAAAATCCTTTTAAGAAAATCTTTCCTTTCGCCGTGCCCTTCCGCTTTCCCTTTGAATCTAATAACTGTATATCCCGGTAGTTACGCAAGGAGGAAACGGTATGAAAAAAAACAAATACCATGGGCATGACATTGAGTTTGTAAATTCGTGGAGTAGACAGGGTCCTCCCCATAGGCATCCGTATTCTACCGAAACATCCTTTGATGACGGGCATACACATCTGATGAGCGGAGTCACTTCTATTGCTTCAGGTGGTTTGGATAATCATGTTCATTATTACGAGGGTACCACTTCTTTTAGAGATGGCCATGTCCATTACTATCGTGGTATGACAGGACCTGCTATTCCTTTACCAGAAGGTGGACATATACATGAATTTGAGGGTCAAACCACGTTTAACGATGGACATATTCATTACTACCGTGGAAGAACAGGCAAAGGGTACTAAAAGATTGTAAATAAATGTATCAAATGTCCGGTAATGTTTAGTATGCAAATAGAGCTGAGTAATATAGTTAATTTTTTTTTTTCTTTAAAAACTATACTTACGTAGCATATTAAATTTGTCGCTGTAATGAGGAAGGTGCCACAAATTGCTTCGCATTCTGTAAATGTAATTCAGTGTAATCCTGCCAGCGAATGATGTTTTCAATAAATGGTTTGTAAGTAGGGGGGGCAGCATCCCTCATTGTATATAAACCGACCCGCACGTTACGGTCTCTCAGTTCGGCATTTTGTATACAGGCGATTAACGTTTCTACTATAGACGGCGCACGTTCTCCGTTTAATAATCTTTGTGCGGAGCCGGCAGCTGTGACTCGATGATAAGATGCAGGGACAAGATGCCTATGCATTTCCGCATTTCCCATTAAATCGCTCGTTTCAGGAATATGAAATAATTGCGTGCTCATAGAACAAACCATCTGCTCACCATACAAACTGTAGTTCATTTCGGTCACAGCAAGACGCCACAGTTCATTTTGTCTCAAAAAAAACACCTCTTAAAAATTTTCTGGGCAAATCACCTGCAATATTGTATGTCGTTTTATGTCTGTTTGCCAAAAATCATCTGTAATCATCCATTTTACACTCAAGCCGCAGAATGCCCTTTATCTCAAAAGTGAATTTTTGGCACCTCTATAGTATAAACAAATCAAATGTAGATTAAGATAAATGTCCACATTCAAGGCTGGATATAAGAAAAGCTTATCTGTATACTTGGGATAAAGAGCGAAGGAATCGCAAAGAGGTGAGTGGAAATGCATGTACGTGTAGTGAATGGTATTCATGAGTTAATAGGAGAAACACCTGTCGTCAAGCTGCGTCGTCTGACTGGTCCAGATGATGCAGACGTATACGTCAAGCTGGAAAAATTCAATCCGAGCGGCAGTGTCAAAGATCGAGCCGCCTACAATATGATTGTCGAAGCGGAGAGAGCGGGACATATAAGGGAAGGTTCAACCATTATCGAACCGACCAGCGGGAATACAGGTATTGGTCTTGCAATGAACGCGGCGGCACGAGGATATCGCTGTATTCTAATTATGCCCGATAACATGACGAAGGAGCGGATTAGCATACTGAAAGGATACGGCGCTGAAGTTGTGCTGACTCCAGCGGAGGAGAAGATGCCGGGAGCGATTCGTAAAGCAAAGGAACTGGCAGAAAGCATTCCTGGAAGCTTTATTCCAATGCAATTTGAAAACGAAGCGAATTCGGATATTCACCGAAAAACGACAGCGCCTGAGATTCTACGTCAGATGGAGAATCGTCTAGATGCATTTGTCGCTACGGCTGGAACGGGTGGTACAATCACCGGTACGGGAGAAGTGTTAAAAGAGAAGCTTCCTGATTTGAAAGTTATCGTAGTGGAGCCAAAAGGTTCGCCGGTACTGTCCGGCGGAAAGCCGGGTCCACATAAGTTGGTAGGTACAAGCCCGGGCTTTATTCCAGCTATATTGAATGAGCGAGTATATGATGAAATTATGCAGTGTGAAGATGAGGATGCGCTGCGCACAATGCGCGACCTAGCGGCTAGAGAAGGCATTCTGGTCGGTCCTTCGGCGGGTGGTGCGGTATATGCGGCGCTACAGGAAGCGAAAAGACTCGGTAAAGGCAAGCGAGTACTAGCCATTGCCGCAGATTCCGGCGAACGGTACTTGAGCATGGGTGTTTTTTCTTAATGATTATAAAAAACGACGCACAGATTTTTTGGTGGCTGTGCGTCGTTTTCGCTTTTATACAACACTACTTGCTATATCGGCTAATGGCATTGATAAATCATCCATGATTCTTCGAATTTTTGTTGTGCCAGCGCGTTTTTCGGGATACAGAAATAAATCATTCCGGCATCGCCCCACATGATGTCCAGGTTGTCTTCATCTGAATCCACTTGCAGAAGCAAGATCCATTCCTTGTCTGTTTGCCCGGAATGCCATTCGCATTCCTCGAATACATCATTCTGGATGGCAAACGGTTGGCCGAATGCTTGATGGGCTGGAATCGATTCATACAGGTCATCAGGGAATGCATAGTATGCATCTTCTTGTTCATCCGGGATTTCCACCGTGCCTTCGAAGGCTTCTGCATCTAGTTATGTTCTTTTTCTCCCCGTACTTCCTGCTCGTCCGCCTGATAGAAAAAATAGAGCATGCCTTTTGCCGGAAGGCAGGTTGGAAAGGGTACCTCATTCATTTCTTCAGGATTATATTGTGCGATGAATGTAAGAGGAAGGTTGTTGTAAAGTGGAATTCGGCATCCCTTCGTTAAATCGGGAAGTCCTCCCATTTTGGAGCTACCGAGCGGTAGTTCTTTATTTTTCTCGAGTTGCAAGCACAAACATGGGATTAGATTGTCGAGAACTTCGCGTTCAAATGACAATAGATTATGCTTCTCCAACAGTGAATGAACTTTCGCTTCCATATGTATTCCCCCTTTAACAGAAGTTATTTCATTTTTATAAGCGATTAAAAATAGGTGCTTACGGAATAGAATGTTCGGATTTAGGTGTTTTTCTCTGTTTTTTTGAGTAATAATATGGAATTTTGTTGTTTTTTTCGTATATTTTTCTTCAATTACGAAAACATCTCTTTTCATTTGCGAAAATTAGGTGTAGGATAGAAACAAAGTTTGTAACTCAACTAAGGAGTGAAGAGAAATGTTAAAACAGGCACAGCGCGCCTATAATTTTAATGCGGGTCCGTCAGCTTTACCGCTTGCGGTTCTAGAAAAAGCGCAGCAGGAGCTCGTCGATTTCAAGGGAACCGGTATGTCAGTTATGGAATTGAGCCATCGCAGTGCCGCATATGAGCAGGTACATAATCAAGCGATTGCGTCTTTAAAAGAGCTTATGGGCATTCCAGAAGAGTATCATGTACTGTTTCTGCAGGGCGGCGCCAGCACGCAGTTTGCAATGATTCCGATGAACTTCCTGCCGCAGGGCAAAAAAGCGGGCTACGTTGTAACTGGCTCATGGTCTGAGAAAGCCCTAAAAGAAGCGAAAATGTTTGGTGATACGTATACAATAGCTTCGACCAAAGAAACGAACCACAACCGCATACCTAAGCTTGATGAACTGGCGTATGAAGAGAACACGGCATACGTTCATGTAACATCGAACAATACAATTTTCGGTACGGAGTGGTTTACATTCCCGGATACTGGCGATCTTCCGCTTATTGCAGATATGTCGAGCGATATTTTGTCCCATCCAATCGACGCTAGCAAATTTGCGATGATTTATGCGGGTGCACAGAAGAATCTTGGACCATCCGGCGTAACGGTCGCGATTGTACGTCCAGATATGTTGGAGCGTGCAAATGAAAATGTGCCGACCATGCTTCGTTATGATACGCATGTGAAGAATAATTCATTATACAATACACCACCAACGTTCGGTATTTATATGCTTGGCCTTGTGCTTGAGTGGGCGAAAGAGCAGGGCGGACTTGCCGGTATCGAGAAGATGAACCGTGAAAAAGCAGCTCTTATCTATGATGCCATCGATCAAAGCGAAGGATTCTATAAAGGCCATGCCGAAAAAGACAGCCGTTCGCTTATGAATATTACATTCCGTCTTGCATCTGAAGAATTAGAAAAGGAATTTCTGGCGGAAGCGAAACAGGCTGGATTCGTTGGCTTAAACGGACACCGTTCCGTTGGTGGATGCCGTGCATCTACCTATAATGCAGTTCCGTATGAGACGTGCAAAGCACTCAGCGAATTCATGATTAATTTTCAGAAAAAGAATGCATAGAACATAAAAAGAATGAAGCCCTCGATGCTCTAATAAAACATCGGGGGCTTCGTTTCTTATGAGCCGAGTGAGGCAATGTAATCGCGCAGGCTTTTTTCATCCGCTTCCTTCGTTTTGGCAAGAATCAAGATTTTACGATAGTCCTGAGCCAGTTCCGCTACATAGTTGTTCGCTTCAGCCTCTGTAAGGCCAAGACGAATGAGATGATCCGCCATTTCTTTTTCTCGTGTAGCATAGAAGCTTGTCAGCTCATCCCAGAAGCTCTTGTCGAGTGATAGGGGTCTCAAATTTGTTTCTTGTGCGATTTTTATTTGTTGCTTCTCGCTGCGCATCATAATATACATATCGTCTTTTGTATATCCTTTATCTTTCAGATAACGGACGATTTGTTCTACTTGATATAGATCGTTGACGGTCTGCACAAACGGTTTACCAGTCATCGTTCTCCTCCTTTATTTGCTCCGATTCCAGCGGCAGATTCTATGGCTACTTTTTACCCCCTTCCTGCCTTTTTCAATCAGATGCGCATTGCTGCCACTTATTTCGTTGTATAATAAAGTAAAAAGTATGGGAGGAAAATCATGGACCAAGAACAGCAACCGAACAGCTTCAGCCGGCTGCGTTCCATGCTGGCGTCCTTATCCGTCAAAGAGAGGCTGGCGGCCTGTTATATGCTCGAAAACCCGGAGGAGGTCATTCATTCCTCGATTTCCGAGCTGGCAGAGAAAAGCGGTGTGGCGGAAGCGACAATTTTTCGACTGTGCAAGCGGCTCGGTTATAAGGGATACCAGGCGTTTAAAATTGCGCTAGCCAGGGATATTGTGCGACCGATTGAAAACATCCATGAAGAAATTACAAGCGAAGATGATATGGTGCATATTGCACGAAAGATTTTTTCAAGCAGTATGGAGGCGATGAAAGATACGCTGGCGTTATTGGAACATGAACCGCTTGAGTTGGCGGTGGAATATCTGGCAGGCGCCAAGAAAATCGATTTCTATGGTTCGGGTGGCTCGGGTATTATTGCATTGGATGCATATCATAAATTCATCCGGACAGGCATACAAGTAATGGCGCACACGGACAGTCACCTGCAACTTATGTCTGCCTCGCTTTTGGACAAGGACTGCGTTGCGGTTGGCATTTCGCATAGTGGCAGCAACATTGACGTAGTGGAGGCAATTCAGGTAGCGCGCGAACGCGGAGCGAAAACGATTGGGATTAGCAGTACGATGAAATCGCCGCTGACCCGTGCAGTTGAACTTTCCCTTTACACGACTTCTCGTGAAACTTTATTTCGTTCGGAAGCGATGGCTTCCCGCCTTGTGCAGCTGTCAGTTATGGATGTCCTGTACGTAGGTGTAGCAGCACGCAAACAAGGCGTTACCCTTGAGAATCTACAGAAAATCCGTGAATCTATTGCGATTAAGCGATACTAACAGGCTTATCCGACAACCAGCCAATCGTGGTAGGGTTGTAGGATAAGCAATTTTTAACGTTTTTATGAAAGAAAATTTCTTTCACTCGTTTACTTTAGAAAAAATATTTTATATAGTGGAAGAGCATCCTCATAATATCATCTAGGAAAACGCTAACATTATAAAGGAGAGAGACAGCATGAATTCTTTTCTGGGGCTCAGCCACAATGCCAGCCTGCTGGTATATACGGTTATCGCCATTATCGGCCTTATCGTGCTGATTGCTAAATTTAAAATCAATCCGCTTGTCGCCTTGATTTTGGCTTCACTATTCATCGGCCTGTGTGCAGGTATGGACTTGTCTGCTATTTTGAAAGCGTTCGAAAAAGGGGTAGGTGGTGTTCTTGGGTTCATTGCCATCGTGCTTGGACTGGGAACGATGCTGGGGAAAATGATGGCCGAATCCGGCGGAGCGGAACGCATCGCCCAAACGCTTATCCGGTTATTTGGGGAGAAGAATGTACACTGGGCGATGATGTTTGTGGCATTTATCGTAGGGATTCCGGTGTTCTTTCAGGTAGGACTGGTGCTTCTGATTCCACTTGTTTTCACGCTGGCGAAGCATACGAATACATCGCTTCTGAAAATTGGAATTCCGCTTACTGCAGGCTTATCTGTCGTACACGGTCTGGTCCCGCCTCATCCGGCCGCGATGCTTGCGGTTGGCATTTACGGAGCGGATGTAGGCAAAACAATTTTTTATTCATTGCTCGTGGGGTTGCCGACGGCAATTATCGCGGGTCCGTTGTTCGGTTCATTTATTTCTAAGCGCATTCGATTGACCCCTTCAGTGGAGCTTGCAGCCCAGTTCAGCGAATCAGATCGTAAAGATCTACCTGGCTTTGGCATTACCGTGTTTACGATTCTGCTGCCGGTTATTTTGATGCTATGTGCAACGGTGGCAGATGTGACGCTTGCAGAAGGCAATGCGCTGCGTACCTGGATTGACTTTATCGGAAGCCCAATTGTATCGCTTCTCATCGCGCTGTTATTCGCATTCTTTTCGCTCGGTTTTGCACGTGGTTTCAGTCGTGACGATATACTCAAATTCACAAACGAATGTCTTGGACCGACTGCTACAATTCTCATTGTTATTGGAGCAGGTGGAGGCTTCAACAAAGTATTAATTGAGAGTGGTGTTGGTGACGCGATTGCAGGCATGGCCACACAATCCCACATCTCTCCGGTATTGCTTAGCTGGCTGATTGCAGGTCTGATTCGTGTCGCGACTGGATCAGCTACTGTTGCAATGACAACTGCGGCAGGCATTGTCGCACCAATCGCTGCCGCAATGCCTGGTGTTAATCTGGAGCTTCTCGTACTTGCGACTGGAGCGGGTTCGCTCATTTTATCGCATGTTAATGACTCGGGTTTCTGGTTGATTAAAGAATTTTTTAATATGACTGTTACGCAAACGTTGAAGACATGGACGATGATGGAAACGATCCTTTCCGTCTCGGCACTTATCTTCATCATGCTGCTTGATATCGTGGTATAACATTCTAGAGGACAAAGAGTAAGGAGGCAGCCCTGTGAGTATGAACTACTGCATCGGAATTGACATCGGAACAACCAGCACGAAAGCCGTCCTCTTTTCGGAGAAGGGACAGGGACTTACAAAGCACTCCGTGGAATATCCGCTGCATACGCCGACCCCGTCCACAGCGGAGCAGGACCCGGATGAAATCTATAAAGCGGTACTTGAAGTTCTTAAGCAGGTCGTACGTAAAAGCCGCGTCGAATCTAATCGTATCGCTTTTGTTTCATTTAGTTCTGCGATGCATAGCGTCATTGCGATGGACGGGTCACACCGTCCTTTAACCCGCTGCATTACATGGGCGGATAACCGTAGCGCGAAATGGGCGGACAAGATAAAAAAAGAACAAAATGGGCATGAAATCTATCGGCGCACCGGCACACCCATTCATCCGATGTCGCCGCTGGCAAAAATCGTCTGGATGCGTGAAGAACGTCCAGAAATTTTCAAACGGACGGCAAAGTTTATTTCCATTAAGGAATACGTATTCTACCGTCTGTTTAAACAATATGTCGCCGATTATTCTATTGCCTCGGCGACCGGATTGTTTAATCTGAAGGACCTTGCCTGGGATAAACAAGCACTCGAAGTCGCAGGTATTACAACAGAACAATTGTCCGTGCCGGTTTCAACTACACATGCCGTACAGGGAATGGATGCATGGGCGGCGGAAGAGACCGGACTTAATCCTGATACGCCGTTCATTGTCGGTGCAAGTGATGGTGTCCTGTCTAATCTTGGAGTAGGTGCAGTGGAGACGGGAGTCGTGGCTGTTACGATCGGAACGAGCGGTGCCATCCGTACCGTTGTTGAAAAGCCAGTGACTGACCCGAAAGGACGAATTTTCTGTTATGCACTGACGGATAAGCATTGGGTTATTGGCGGTCCGGTTAACAATGGCGGCATGACACTGCGCTGGGTGCGGGATGAGTTGGCCGCGTCCGAAATTGAAACAGCGAAACGGCTCGGCATCAGTTCATATGATGTACTAACGAAAATCGCTAGCAATGTACGCCCAGGTTGCGACGGACTTCTGTTTCATCCTTATCTTGCCGGTGAACGCGCGCCGCTGTGGAACGCCAATGCGCGTGGCTCTTTCTTTGGCCTGTCACTGCACCATAAGAAAGAACATATGATTCGCGCCGTGCTTGAAGGTGTTATTTATAATTTGTATACGGTTTTTCTGGCACTGAAAGAGCTTATTCCGATGCCAAAACAAATTCAGGCGACAGGCGGCTTTGCTCGCTCAGCGCTCTGGCGGCAGATGATGGCCGACATTTTTGATCAGGATGTGTACGTACCGGAAGATTATGAAAGCTCCTGCCTTGGCGCGGTGGTGCTCGGTTTATACGCGCTCGGTCGGGTAGATTCGCTCGAAATCGTATCGGAAATGGTAGGAGCGACTCATCACCATACACCAAATCCGAAACATGTTGCGGTATATACTGAATTGCTGCCGATTTATTTGCGCATTATGCGTAAGCTTGAGGATGAATATGAAAGCATTGCTGAGTTTCAGCGCAAAATGTTGGGATAATAGTAGAAAATATACAGAAGGAGTGATCGATAGTGAAAGTAGGATTAATCGGACTTGGGAAAATGGGATACAACCTGGCACTCAATATGCTGGATAAGAAATACGAAGTTGTAGCGTATGACACAATAAGCGAGCAGGTCAAAAAAATCACGGAAGATGGAGCGCAAGGTGTCGATTCTCTGTCAGCGCTTGTACAAAGTCTGGAGGCGCCAAGAACGGTTATTATGCTGGTTCCGGCGGGTAACATTACTGGTCAAGTTGTAGATGAGCTATCCGGTCTGTTAGAAAAAGGCGATATTTTGATTGATGCAGGAAATTCTAACTACAAGGATACACTGCTTCGTTATGCGCAGCTTAAGGAAAAGGGGATCCATTTTGTAGATTGTGGGACAAGTGGGGGAACGGAAGGTGCTCGACATGGCGTATGCACGATGGTCGGCGGCGACACGGAAGCGCTGGAGCGTGTTACTCCGCTGTTTGAGAAAATCTCCATTCCAGACGGATTTCTCAAAGCCGGTGCCGCTGGTAGTGGTCATTTCTTGAAAATGGTTCACAACGGCATTGAATATGGAATGATGCAGGCAATCGGCGAAGGGTTTGAAATCCTGGATAAAAGTCAATTTGATTATGATTATGAAGCGGTCGCTCGCGTCTGGAACAACGGTTCGGTAATTCGCAGCTGGCTAATGGAATTGATGCAGAATGCATTCTCGAAACAGCCAAACCTCGAAAATATTAAGGGCGTTATGAATTCGTCGGGAGAAGGTATTTGGACGGTAGAGACCGCGATGGAATTGCAGGCCAATGCACCGGTTATCGCTATGTCGCAATTTATGCGTTTTCGTTCACTTGAAGATGATACGTTCCACGGTAAAGTTGTTGCGGCATTACGTAATGAATTTGGCGGCCATGCGATCGTAAGCAAATAGACAATAAAAAAAGAGATTGAATGTTTATCCGATGACAAAAGCCTGTATTTGATTTACAGTAGTACTATCAAATACAGGCTTTTCATATGTCATAAAAGATAGATGTGTTCATATGCATCAAAATTATTAAAAGGCAGAGGTGAGAGAATGAATACTTCCTATGCAGCACAAAAAGATGGTGTGT
Organism: Aneurinibacillus migulanus; assembly: GCF_001274715.1. GTDB lineage: Bacteria > Bacillota > Bacilli > Aneurinibacillales > Aneurinibacillaceae > Aneurinibacillus > Aneurinibacillus migulanus. Next base: position 2,856,980 of record NZ_LGUG01000004.1, read on the forward strand.
TTCCTTCCGTTTGCTCACTTGATTGCCCGGATACGTGCGGGCTGCTTGTCCATAAAAAAGACGGAAAAATCATTAAAGTTACAGGTGATCCAGCGCATCCAGTAACCCAGGGAGCCATTTGTAATAAGGTGCGCAATATGACAGCGCGTATTTACGATCCAAAGCGTCTTAAATACCCGATGAAGCGTGTAGGCGCAAAAGGGGAAGGGAAGTTCGAGCGTATTACGTGGGAAGAGGCAATCGGAACGATTGCGGAGAAATGGAAAAGTCTTATTGCCAAACATGGAGCTGAGAGCATTTTACCGTACAGCTTTTATGGGAATATGGGTATTTTGAATGCGGAAGGGATGGATCGCCGCTTTTTTCATCATCTAGGCGCCAGCCAGCTTGAGCGGACCATCTGCACCTCGGCTGGAACGATCGGGTATGCATACACGATGGGAGGCAGTTACGGAACGGATCCGGAAGAGACGACCGAAACAAAGCTATTCATCTTCTGGGGCTGTAACGCGGTCAGCACCAATATGCATCAAGTTACATTGGCAGAGAAAGCGCGGAAGAACGGTGCGCAGGTTGTCGTCATCGATGTGCATAAAAACCAGACAGGCCGCTGGGCCGATTGGTTTATTCCGATTCTGCCGGGAACCGATACGGCGCTTGCGCTCGGTTTGATGCATGTTCTGTTTGCAGAGAATATGATTGATGAAACATTTCTTGCCGACTATACCTTCGGCCATGAAGAATTGCGCGAGCATGTCAAACAATATGATCCCGCCAGTGTATCGGAGATTACGGGCGTGCCTGTCGAAGATATTTATAAGCTGGCAAGGATGTACGGTACGACTTCTCCTTCATTTATTCGCATCGGCAACGGGCCGCAACATCATGACAACGGAGGCATGTTTGTGCGTACTGTAGCTTGCTTGCCTGCGCTGACCGGACAGTGGCATGTCCGTGGTGGTGGTGCGATTAAAGGCAACAGTGGCTTTTCTGCGGTGAACTTTCAGGTACTGCAGCGACCTGATTTATTGAAGAACCGTACACGCTCGATTAATATGAACCAAATTGGCGAGGCACTGACAGAGCTTACCCCGCCGATTTATTCGTTGTTTGTCTACAATAGCAACCCGCTTGTTGTTGCGCCAAACGGAAACAAAGTGAGAGACGGGTTCGCACGCGAGGATGTATTTACTGTTGTACATGATTTGTTTTTGACGGAAACGGCACATTACGCAGATGTTATACTTCCGGCTACTTCTGCGTTTGAAAACCTGGATTTGTATACATCTTATTGGCACTATTATGTGAATTTGCATCAGCCTGTAATAGAGAGGTACGGTGAAAGCAAGTCAAATGTAGAGGTGTTTCGACTGCTGTCAGAAGCAATGGACTTTACGGAGCAGGCGCTCAAGGATACCGAAGAAGAGATGATTCGTCAGATGCTCGACGATTCGGTGAACCCTTATTTGAATGGCATTACGTATGAAAAGTTGCTTGAGACGCCTTGTATGAAGATCGATCGCAGCAAAAGACCTGTATTTCCAGGTACCTTGCCTACACCGAGCGGAAAAATCGAACTGTATTCGGAACGAATGGAGAAAGAGGGATTGCCTCCGCTGCCGACATATGAACCGATTCGGGAGGAAGAAACGTTCCCGCTTTTATTCGTGTCTGCGCCGAATCATAACTTTTTGAATTCGACGTTTTCCAATAATGAGGTGCATGTAAAGCTGGAGAAAATTCCACGACTGCATCTTCATCCAGAGGAAGCGCGTAAGCGTGGGATTGAGAACGGAGAAAAAGTGCGGGTTTACAATCGACGTGGAGAGTGCGAATTGACAGCGTCTGTTGGTGAGAATGTGCTACCGGGTGTGGCTGTTAGCCAGGGTTTATGGGCGGAGTCTCCAGGAACGAAGCAGCTTGTTAATGTCCTGACGCCGAGTCGTCTGGCAGATATGGGCGGCGGAGCAACGTTCTTCTCGGCCCGGGTAGAAGTAGAGAAATTATCTTAATAGGATGCTGCTTTTTATTTGGGAAAAGTCTTTGTACAGTAAGGGCTTTTCTTTTTATACCTACGAGTGTCATGCTTTTATAGTTAAATCATACATAATTGGTGACATTTTTGGTGACAAATGCACTAAGAGTTATTGTTAAGGAATAAGGCATCAAGTCTTTTGGTAGCGTTTGCTTGCATGTTGGGCAAAACATGGCTATAAGTATCCAGTGTCATTTGAATCTTGCTGTGTCCTAACCGTTCAGAGACGACTTTAACATGTTCTCCATTTTTGAGCATAAGAGTAGCATGGGTATGTCTTAAATCATGAAAGCGAATTGGTGGAACTCCTGCTAGTTTTATTATTCTTTTCATTTCTTTAATTAGATTAGATGGACTGACAGGTGTGCCTTTAGAGGATTGTACCACCATATCATTCAATCCTTGCTGCTCCTTGAGAGTTCTTAAAAAATCAACTGTGTTAGGTGAAATAGATACACTGCGAATACTTTGTTTAGTCTTTGCTCTTGTAAATATCTCGCTACCATCATGCGACAATATTTGTGTGATATAAATTATTCCGTTGTCCAAATCCACATCCTTCCAGCTAAGACCTAGTATCTCATCTTGCCGCATTCCTGTCATAATACCTAGGAAGAATGCCGGATAATAATTCCCTTTATTTTCGGCAACTTGTAGAAACTTGTTAATTTCTGCAATATCCCAAACAGTTATATTACTTTTACCTTCTAACCATTCATGCAGATAACTCTCATATTTCATATTTGAAGGCTCTACATACGCTCCTGTATTGTATCCCTCTCGCTTAATTGTGAGAGGGATTTTGTTTTGTTCACAGTCTGATTAAAATGGAGGGATATCATGTTTAGATTTACTTTGCATTTAGCTAATCATGAACCAGTAGCAACTAACGTCTAATAAGATTCGTTACTTAGCTTATGAATATTTTTTTTACCAATCCCCATAATAAAGCTAAATTTGCAAGTAAATAGGGGGATAAATATGTATCAAAAAATAGCCTGTCTTTTGTTTGCAGTTTTTTCTTACTGTTTAGTTCAGCTGGAAGTGTAAATGCCGAGATATTTAAGACACCAGTTACAAAAAATACAGAACAATGGTCAATTAGAATCGGAGAAGCCCGATTAGATGCACCAGATATGATAAAATCAAAGCCAGGTGTGTTTGATGTATATAGTCTAGAAATAAAGAATAATGGACATACCCTTCATAATGTAACAGTTGAAGTATATCGAGATGAACCCAATTCTCTGACTAAGTTTGGATTGTTTTCAAACCCAATTGGAACAATTAAGCAGGGACAAATCATACTCCTGCATAAAAATTTCCCTTTATCTGTTAAGGCAAAAGAGGTTGAAGTTATTGTATCCTGGCAAGATGAAAGCAAATTGGCCAGAGATGGTAAAACAAAACTTGAAGGTAGAAAATATAAACAGTCATTTATTTTCAAACCAAACAGTCAGTAACGTTAAAATAAATAAGGTTTATGTTCGATAATGTCGCTTATGAGATTAAGCCGCTCTACAATTAGAACGGCTTTATTCTTTATGTTTTTTAGCATCGCCACTATATCCAGTTTGATGTACAGCAGTTTTATTTTTATCATTCCAACCATAATAATAACGAACTCTTGGTTCATCTTTAAAAATTATTTCGACATCATACTCATATGGCAACAAGGAACATTCTATTTAATCCTTATAATGTTCGATAACATCATTTATAATAATCAAGCAACGGATTGGGGACGTTACTTAACGAGGTGTTTAAATGTGATAAAGAAGCTGTTCATTGCTTTAATCCTTGCTTTTAGTATATGTGGAACTATAATTAGTGAAGCGAAAAGTCTCACTGAAGTAGAGGTATTCGACGTTTCTAAAAGGAAGGTTGTTAAAACGATTCCAAATACAGACCAAATCCAGAAAGAGGTTCGATTATGCATTAAATCAATACATGAATTATCACCAAGAGCAGATCTTAATTTTAAGACTGGCATGATTTATAAAATTCCCATTGAACCATCAATGCAAGTAGAAAATCAACTATTTCATAGCCTAGTCAACGAGGTATATCTTATTATTCAAAATGAACCTGAAAGACCTTTATTACTTCTGTTTGATGATGAAAATAAAATATTTCTAACCCATTTCAAATATGAAATACGTCCGTTTTTGTTAAAAAACACCTTATAACATCGCACATATAAATCTGTTACATTTCACAGTAGCTGGTTTTATTTATTTGGAAATTACAGTAAAATAAAGATGGAGATGTGGAATGAGGGGGGGATAATGATGTGGTGGATTTCTGCTACTGTAATTATTTATCTTATTGCATATGCCATGTTTTCAAAACCAGTTAGAAAGCCAAGAAGAATAGAAGACCTGGTTAGAGAAGAAGGATATACCCCTGCAAACGATCCTATACGTCCTCCAAATGCAAATAGTGATAATCATATGCCATAGTATCCGATAAGGTCATTTATATTGAGGACGAGAAGAAGCTACCTTTAATTGGGTAGCTCTTTTTCAGTATATCAACAAGTCTAAACTTTGAATGTGTAAATCACTCGAGTTGCAGCAATTAAATCATGTATTTTTTATATTTATGAAATGTTTGGAGACAATACTTGTGAGGTGTTTCCTTATGAGAAAAATTGTTATTTCCACTTTTATTATTATCTTGATTAGTTCTCTTGATAGCTTGGGAACATATAGTAATGTATTAGCTAGTCAGAGTCTTACGTTTGAAGGAAGATCAGAAAATTGGAGCGGAAAAGTTATATTTAGCTTAATAAACGGAAAGCTAGATCAAAATACAGTTGTTGTTCCAAAAAATATTGATGAAGTGACTAATATGAAATTTAAAACATCTTTTGATAACAATCGTGATATAAGTCAAATTTCTACTTTTGAACAAGCAAAAAAGGAAATTACATTTGTGAAAATTGATGTTGAATGGATACAAGGACAAGAGAAAAGAAAGGAAGTTATTATCGCCAAATAGGTTCTTTAACAGGTGACCGTGAGTAAATACATACAATATGTTTGTTTAATTAGCCAAATTTAATTCGGAGGTACACTTCCCCTCTTCTAGAATGAGTTGGACAGCTTGGTGCTTGAATTCTTGACTGTACTTTTTTGCCATCGTAGACACCTCGATTTAGAATGNCAGCTTGGTGCTTGAATTCTTGACTGTACTTTTTTGCCATCGTAGACACCTCGATTTAGAATGCTTTTATTGTCGCATTCTCGGTTCTGCGTGTCCAGAATTCAGTCTACCAACATATTGGTCTTTTTTTGTTGTATAAATTTCCTGTTAAAAAAGCAAGTAGCTGTATGAGCAAGTTATTGGTCTTATTTTAATACCTAATAAAGACCGATCATAAAAAAAGCGGGAAAGCACTTTTAAACAAATGAAAAACCTTCCAGATTGTTGGAAGGTTTTTGGCTGTTTTCCGTCCTATAGGATAGGCAGAGGAGTAGGGGATAGATCTAATTTATTTACTGAATACGCCCTAATTGTCCACCTAGTTGCTGTTCAGCCATTTGCACAAGACGTTTTGTAATTTCGCCACCAACGGAACCGTTTTGACGTGATGTAGTATCTGGACCAAGAGTTACACCGAATTCTGATGCGATTTCATACTTCATTTGATCCAAGGATGTACGCGCTTGTGGCGTAAGTAATTGATTTCTGTTGTTAGAAACTTGTTGCGTTCTTGGCATAACTACCATCTCCTATATGCTTAATTTTGGTGCCTGATAGTCTTAAAATTCCACATAGGAAAGAAATTATGCATAGGATAGATTGGTAATTTTATCTAATAAAATTCGGTTAATTTTCTTGGTATTCGGATTTTATGGCGGGAAAATTGATGTTCCTAAGAATTTACAAATGTCGTACACCCTCAACTGCTAGCATATACATCGTTAAAGATTGGGCGTCTTGAATCACCCATTCCCTATATTCTTTTTCCGCTATCACATATTCCTTTTCAGTGATATACCCATCTCTTTTCATTTGAATTCCCCTGCTTGAAGCCGTATCTGCCCATATGCTAATACGAGTTTGGAAATCTGGATCTGCTCGTTTAGTTGCTTCATGTTGAGGAGTTATGGTAACTTCTTCAATACCGCTTCTTTGAAACATATCAGAAAGGTGATCAGCGATCGCATTATCCATACCTGCATCAGAACGCCATTTCAAATATGCAGAATAGAAAGAAAGCATACTTGAGGGAGGTTGTGGTTCCCATGCTATCTTCTCATGATTATAATCAGCGATCAAAATCCGTCCACCCATTTTAGTGGCACGTATCATCATTTTCAATGCTTTCAACGGGTCAGATAGCCATATTAAAACACGAGCACAGGTAACAATGTCAAATTGTCCGTCATAGGCAAGATTATAGATGTCACGTGTTTCAAAAGTTAATCCTGGCGTTTCACCATGAGCTTGACGGGCTTTTTCGATTAAGGTTGGATTATTATCAATTCCTACAACACGCCCGTTCGGACCAACTACTTCTGCTATTCCACGAGTAATTGCCCCAGTGCCACAACCAACATCAAGAACGGTCATATCTTTAGTGAGTATATCTGCAAGCCTTTTATGAGAATTTGTTAACGATCGGGAATTTAGTACGTTTGTCAACTTTCCCGATAATTCAGCCCGATTTCGTGCAGTACTTTTGTCCATACGTATCTCCCCTCATAACAAGTCTCTGTTTTCTATTAACATGATGATATCAATTTTATCGTTTAACTTTATATTGGACTAATATATAAAATAAATAAATTTTATAGATATTAGCTATATATTTGTTATGCAAGTTGAGACATGTATTCAACAAGGAAAAATAACGATACCATAACCTTCTTGTTCATTTCTTATCAAGGAAGGGTCTAGATCATGACATGGTATCGAATGGCTGACAACGTACCTTTTTTGATGTAACAAATATCACTGTACAAGCAATTCAAAATCGTCAGCTCCTTGCATACGCTCCTCAGTTTGTGCGTTATTCGGCTTGGTTTAGTTACTTAGACAGCAAGGAATATGGAAACACAACGTCGAATAAGAAAAATATACTCGTACCTTCATGTTTTTTCACGATAAAAGTGACAAATACCAGCCTTCGTCAAAGTGATGTGGCAATATAGACGCTCTATTTTTAAGACTACACAAGATAAAGGTTAGAACGGAGGACTACTGTATTGAGAAGTGAACAAGAAATGATGAATATGCTTGTAGATTTTGCCATGAAAGATAATAGAATCCGATTGGTAACTTTGGAAGGGTCACGTACAAACAAAAATATTCCTCCAGATACATTCCAAGATTATGACATTTCTTACTTTGTAACAAATATTGATTCTTTCAAGGAAAATGATCAATGGCTCAACATTTTTGGAAATCGTATGATGATGCAAAAACCCGAGGATATGGAGCTTTTTCCGTCAGAATTAGGGAATTGGTTTTCATATATAATTCTTTTTGAGGATGGTAATAAATTAGACCTAACACTTATTCCAATTAACGAGGTAGAGGATTATTTTACCAAGAGCGACGGTTTAGTGAAAGTTTTGCTTGATAAGGATACTCTTATCAAAAATGAAGTGATCGCAGATGACCGTCAATATTGGATTAAAAAGCCAACAGCAAGAGAATTTGATGATTGTTGCAATGAGTTCTGGATGGTTTCAACTTACGTAGTAAAAGGGTTAGCGAGAAAAGAAATCCTTTTTGCTATTGACCATTTAAATGAGATTGCACGACCTAATTTGTTGAGAATGATGGCTTGGCAAATCGGATCAGAGCAAGGATATACCTTTAGCGTGGGGAAGAACTATAAATTTATAAATCGTTACCTTCCAAATGAAGATTGGGAAGCAATACTATCAACTTATTCTCAGAATGGCTATCAAGAAATGTGGCAGTCTTTATTTGCTTGTTATGAGTTATTTAGAAAATACTCTAAGGCAGTGGCAGGAAGTCTTGGATATAAGTATCCAGATTACGATGAAGCTATCACTACGTATACTGTAAATATTTATAATTCATTGACGTGAACGATGTAAATTGACCGCCTTTTTAGTGGGCGGTTACTTTTTGTGAGCAAAATCAACAATTTGGAGGAGATTAAAGAAAAGAGCCACCATTCAGGTAGCAAAGAGGAGACAGGTGATTTAATCAATATAATTTTTTAACGTTGTAATAATATAAAACCACTAACAGATGTCGATCTTCCACGACATACAGTCGAAATGGATGAGACTTATTTCCTATACTCTGAAAAAGAGAAGCGGGATTGTAAAGCCCGCAATCGTGGTGGTGCTTCTCAATTCCGTGGTATCAACAAGGAACAAGTTTGTGTATTGATTGCTAGAGACCGTCAAAAACTAACTTATTCCAAAGTGATTGGGCAAGGTTGTATTGTAAAATCCCGCTTAGAGAAAGCAATCGGCTCCAAGCTATCCAAATCGAATATCCTTTGCATAGATGCTTGACGGGCATTCATTTGAGTTGGTTTCAGTTCCTGCCGCAACAGTAAGTAAAATGGTTATAGATAGTTGCTTGTTATCCACTAATACTACTTATGAGAGCTTAAGATTATCGACATTCAATTTATAATCTTGGCTTTTCCTTGTTTAACTAGCGTCGTAAATTAAAGAAATGTGACAATGCATAAAGTAAATGGGGGGAAGCATTTGAGAACTGATATAGATAATTGGTTACCAATATCCATAAAAGAAATTAATCAAGTATTCTCTAAAATGACAGCTATTTGGTGTATTGCGGGAGGAGAGGCATTAGATTTACATTTGGGTAAAAAAGTAGAGAACATAGTGATTTAGACGTTGTTATTTATCGAGAGCAGCAACAAGATGTTTACCAGTCTCTAAGTAGTGAGTGGATGTTATATAAAGCAGAGAATGGAAAGCTCAATCCTTGGGAAGATGGAGAATTTTTAGAGCCCATAAATGATGTATGGGTGAGTAAGAATGCAAATTCTCCCTGGTCATTTCAAATTATGTTTATAGATAGTGTAAATGATGATTGGGTTTATAGAAGAGAAAAGTCAATTAAACAACCAAAGAGCAGTATATATATAAGAACGAGCGAAGGCATCCCCTATTTAAAGCCAGAAATTCAACTTCTTTATAAGGCTGGTTCTTCGAAAGTTAGAGAAAAGGATTTTAAGGATTTTCAAACAATGCTCCCTTTACTATCACCAGAAGAAAAAAATGGCTTAAACTTTCTCTAAAAAAGCAATTTCCTGAAGGACATAATTGGATTGGATACCTTTAAAAGTTCTTGAACTATCGAGTGCTTTCTAAATAAAGATAAAATCAAGGACCTCAAATAAGGTCCTTGATTTATATTTGATTATCAACAATATTATTTAACAGAGCTATTCATAAAAAAGCCCGTCATCCTTTCTATTTGATATAAGAAAAGGGTAACGGGCTTGTCTCTTTAGGAATAGTGTTCTTAACTTGATGGATGGGGGGTAGCTTTTAGGAGTTTCAATTGTTGTATTTAAAGAATGAGCTTTGCTTGTAACTTCGACTATTTCACCGTTTTCATCTCGTTTACACCAAAACTCATAGAATGTCATATTTACTTTTCTCGCCAAAGCCCTTTTTTAGCATTCCGAGCCTGTTTCTGAAGCTTCACAAAATTATTTGTATACTTCACATTTGGCGGGAACGTAGCAACCTGAGCATAGTCTTCTTTCACTAACGTCTGATTAAACATTTCAGCTTTCGGATTCTTAGCGTTGCCTAACCATACATACAGCAGACGCCCGTATTTGTCGCGTTGTTGATTAAAGTTACGTTTGCGTTTTTTCGTGTAAGTGGAAGCTTCTGGGCCGTATGATTGTAGCCGGTTTTGTAGGAGCTGGTTGGGTTGTTTTTGTACTGCCTCCGTTATGATAGTGGTATTCTCCGTCTTTTAACGCCCACTTAGCACCGTTTTTCTTATTAAACTAAAGCGGCGAGTTAGTTAGAAAAGGAAAATAGTGGTTAGGTGTAGAATGGTAATCTATATAAATCACACTTGATACCTTGACAGGGCAGCGTGGTTGGAAGTAGGCGATTCAGACAAAAAGAGGTTGGATGCGCCCTGCGATCCGGCAGAAGAAAGGCAAACGTATCTTTTTCCGGCCGTTCCCGCCCACCGCCCTTCCTTCTTTTCTTACCTCCTACCATAAACATTTGTCAATTTATCAAATCAGATGTATACCGTTAAGGTATTCAATCAATAAACTATTATTTATCTTACCATCAATACTACTAAATTGTCCAAAATTAAGGCTAGTTTCCCCACTGTGCCCGAAAAAAATGAGTTTCTGGGAAAATGAGAAAGATATTCTAAAATTTTACGTTATAGCTAGTGAACAAGGAAGAAAGTAGCATCACTTTTGGAGAGAAGGACAAACATGTTTAGCATTCAGGAGCTGATTGAATTCGTTTTACACAGTAGTTATTGATTTTCTTGGTAGCACACGCCACCTGATTGGCAAACGTGTGTACTTGAATCAGGTAGTGTAAGAAAAAAATGTGTTTACTATCTTGACAGAAGTCCAGTATGCAAGCTGGTATTTAATGCAAGAAGGATAGTAGAAAGCAAAATGGGTTACGGCGTATATGAGCTCTCATCTAAAGAATGGATAAACGTTGCACCGTATTACTTGTGTAAATCAATTATTGGAGGGAAATAAATGGAGTCGATCCAGGCAAGAGTTCGTTCAATGATTCAAAAGCATATGGAAAAAAATCAATCTGTAGGTATAAGTGTTGCAGTCGTGCAAAATGAAAATACCATACTTTCTGAAGGCTTTGGTAACGCTCAAATTCACGAATATACAACTCCTATGACAGCCGATACGCTTATGAATCTCCAAAGTGTCTCAAAAATAATACTAGCTATATCCATTATGCAACTAGTGGAAAAGGGGCAAATTCAGTTAGATGATCCTGTAGTGAAATATCTACCGTATTTCCAAACAAAAAACAAGGAAATCTCAGATCGAATAACCATTANACATATGATTGCTCCTAATGCAAAGGAGATTTTTTCGGATACGCCTGATGAGTACGAGGAAGCATTATCTTATTATGGTTTAACGGAAGAAGAAGTATTAAGGATAAGAAGTCGTGAGGATATAACAAAATGGTTCGCTGCATTTGAACTAACAAGGAAGCCAGGGGAGGAGTGGGAATACTTTACCGCGGGATATACCCTATTAGCTGATGTGTTAGAAAAAGTAACAAAGATGAAGTGGGAAGAGTATATTCAAAAATACATTTTTGAACCTTTAGAAATGAATGACACGACAACGTATATGAAAGAGTATATAAACAGTAACCAAAAAGCACAGTACTATTTGCTGGAGGGATTAAAACAAATCCCTCTCCCGGTGAATCAGCTAGCAGCACCCAGTGGATTTGTTTATTCTACAGCGAATGATATGGCGAAATTTATGAGCCATATAGTAGGAGGGGAATCCAATACGTTAATTCGTTCATCCTCCTTGAAAGAAATGCTGAATCCGCACGTGCGAGTATGTTCTGAATGGGAGAGAGAAGGGAACCCTACGTACTATGGGTATGGCTTTTTTGTAGAAGAATTCCAAGGGACTACGCTAGTGGAGCATGATGGCTCTCAACTTGGAGTAAGAGCGATTATTTCGATGGTTCCTTCAGCTGAAATTGCTGTAGCGATCCTAATGAATTGTGATGACAAGCATTATTATCAACTAGCCAGAAATATATTACGGTTGCTGCTTGATGATAAAAAATCTTGCTATCTTAAAAATTCAATAAGATAACGAGCGACTGCAATTGATAAATTAACTTTATTTCCGTACGACTGTGGATCGTGCTCTAGGGGAGGGAAGTGTATGAGTGATACCCAATATTGTGATAAGGTAAGTGACTTTCTTGATCTGGTATGCGGACAAATTAAAGCTAAAGAAATACATAGTGAGATTAGAGCTGGACTTGAAAGCCATTTAAATGACGTTATTGAGCAGAAGATCAAAGAAGGTGTTCACAAGGAAGAAGCGATGCAACAAGCGATTCGCCAAATGGGGGATCCTATACTTTTAGGGAAACAGCTGCATAAAGTCCATAAACCAAAAATGGAATGGGGCTTAATAGGATTAGTAGCTGTTTTTCTTAGCATAGGATTGACAGCAACGTATGCGATTTCTCAAGGTCAATTTTTTTCCGAAAAAATTATGTATACCTGTATTGGAACAGTTCTCATGCTGTTTTTATGGTTCTTTGACTATCGGAAATTTACGTATTTCTCCTGGTACCTTTATATGCTGACTTTATTGGTAATGGTATATACAATCATTATTGAGTCGCTTAGAGACGGCAAACTAATGCTAAACCTAGGGGGTAAAATAATTGACTTTATATCCATTACACCGTATTTATTCATCATTGCATTAGCCGGTATTATGGTTTCAAATAGATGGAAAAAGCAAAGCATACTAGAAAAATTCATTATTTTTATTTTAGTACCCGTGTATTTATATATCGAAAGTGATGTAACTTTTCCTTTGCTTACTTATTTTTTAAGTTTTATGATATTGCTTGTATTCAGCAAAAGAAGTTGGAAGGAATTTGTATGCTTAATGACTCCTGTTGTCGTCTTTTTCCTGGTATTTGTTTTAGGCAGTCCATACAGAACCTACATACTTTTACATCCATATGACCATCATCTAGACCGGAATTTACAATCTTTAGAAACAATCCGCTTTGCAGGGATGTGGGGGCATGGATTTGAATCACCTTTCATCAAAAGCTTTTTTAACATACAAAGCGATATGATTTTTACATATGTTATTCATAGCTTTGGATGGTTTATGGGAATTGTTATTTTTGTCTCTTCCGTGTTTTTCGTGTTTCGAATAATGGGTGTAGCTAGAATGGTAGGGGATGTTTACGGTAAATTAATAGTTATTGGTATCCTTACTGTTTTCTCTGCTCAATTCTTTTCTCACATTCTAATGTCAATAGGATTAGTACCCTGGACGGGTATTCCTCTTCCTTTTATTAGTAATTATAGTGGGGTGCAATTTATAGTCCAGTTAGCGGCCATTGGAATGATACTAAGTATATACAGAAGGAAAGACATAATAAAAAACAATTAAGCTTATTCACAAAACGTTTCACTTTGACGTAACATGTCTTTCTTTTCACATTCGAAATATTTAAAAATATATTTTGTGAAGCTGATTAATCCTTAGAGTATGAAGATCGTTGTCAAATCTGTATTTTTACCAGAAGCATATTATATAAATTACACTTAATATTTTGACAGGGTAGCGTGGTTGGAAGGAGGCGATTCGAAAAAAGAAGAGGTTGGATGCGCCCTGCGCTCCAGCAGAAGAAAGGCCAGCGTGTCTTTTTCCAACCGCTCCCGCCCACCGCCCTTCCTTCTTTTCTTACCTCTCACCTCTCACTACAAGAATTTGTCGATTTATCAAATCAGATGTATATAGTAGGCATGAGCTATGAGGAAAATACCAATTTAATTTATAGATTTTCTCTATCATTTCCCCATACCAAAAACCCGAATAATGGACTTTTTTATAAGGGTCCATTATTCGGGTTACAGTTCAGTTCCAGGGGAGCGGTCTCTTTTGTTAAAAAAATATTTATCATGAAAAGGTCGTTTAAATAGAGTAGAAATAAATGAGCAATTAAAAGAAACAAAAGGTAGCGTATCTTAATGGATTGAAATACAAATAGGATTTGAGCCAGAAAAATACAAATGAGAAAGTGAATTCACGGCTATGTACATGATTATTTCATAAAAATTTTTTGGGAAAACGAGAAAGATATTTTGAAATTATACGTTATAGCTAATGAGTAAGTAAAAAGGGAAAAGCTGCGCAGCATCCTTTTTAGAGGGGGAGGATAAACATTAGGAGCTGATTAAACTAATTTAACTATATGGTAAGGCTAAATATAATATAAATAAGAGAGGGAATAAGACCATGAAAAAAATAGCAACTGTATTTTTAGCGATCAGTTTATTGGCTACAACGCCTGTCTTCGCGGCTGAACAGGAAAGTAATCCAATCCAGCATGAGGAAGGAATGATTCAACAAGGGGAAGGTTTTTGGTGGAAAGAACTGACTGTTGATGAAATTATGGCCCAGAAAGGGATGAAATCGGCATTAGAGTCATTCTATGATAAATTTCCACGAACAAAAGCATATAAAATCAAGGGTAGTAAAGTTAAAAGGATAGAAAAGGGCAAAGAAATAAATGAGATTACTTTGTCATTAATAAGTAATGAGAAAGAATCATTTGGCTTAACCTTTGACATAAAAACAGAGAAGATAACAGAGTATACTCAAGTAGTATCCAATATTTCTGAATCTGAATTACCAGAAACAGTGCAAGCATCTTTAGATAAAGTCTATAGTCTTTCACCGGAAGTGAAGAACCTTAAGCTTTATGATTCCGCCATGTATCTACCCGTTATAAAGGGGGAGGAACAATTGAAAACATATTCTCTTTGGTTTAATGAGAGCGGAAAAAGAGAGGAAGGAAAGACAAATGATAAAGAATTTATCATAATATTTGATGAAACAGGTAAAGTTCGATCTTTTTTCTTCGAAAAATTATCTTTAGTCAATTTTGAAGGAAACACAAAAGAGGAAAAAGCGCAAGACCTGTTGAAACGGTTATACGGAGAGGAAGTTAACGAATACAAAATCAAGAAAGTAAGTGATAATTCTACTAAGAATCATTTTAACGGATCTGTTGCGTTTATGCCCATATCATCTGAAAAAGAACCAATCCTGGTCGAGTTTAATAGTAAAGATGAGATTATTAGATTTTTTATTATTTCACGGGATTTTTTGGAAGATGCAGGGCTTTTACAATAGCATATATGAAACAAATGAAGTCGTTCTCATTGGAACGGCTTTTTTATGTATCTAATCATTATTATATGTTAAAGAATTTATTTAACGATAATTACCTCTCTTCTTAAGTTCTTATATCCATCCAACTTTAAATTTCACAAATGTAATCTTTTTTTCGCTTGTTCAACCTCCTACAGCAAAACGGGCGAAAATCCCATCGATATGAGAAAAAAATGATTTTTGATATCCTGGATGTTGTTTACGAGTATACCATGAATCGTCGTAATACAGCATATATAAATTACACTTGATTTTTTGACAGGGGAGCGTGGTTGGAAGGAGGCGATTCAGAAAAAGAAGAGGTTGGATGGCCCTTCCTTCTTTTCTTACCTCTTACCATAAACATTTGTCGATGTATCAAATGAGATGTATATAGTACCATTCCAATTGATATGAAGTTATTATCATATGGAATATGACTATATTTAAAATTAATAGAAAAATAAAACAGATGGTCTTCACAAAAAAAATTTAGGAAAATGAGAAAGATATTCTAAAATTGTACGTTATAGCTAATGAACAAGCAAAAAGGTAAAAGCTGCACAGTATCACTTTTGGAGAGGAGGACAAACATGTCTAGCGATCAGGAGCTGGTTGAACTCGTTTTACAAGGAAATCAGCAGGCGTACAATCAGATTGTAGACCGATACAAAGGAAAGATTTACTCCTTTTTGTATGGAATGATAGGTCGACCACAAGATGCGCAAGATTTAGCGCAAGAAGTATTTATTAAAGCATACTTCCACATACAAAGCTATAAACCTGATTACAGCTTTTCATCCTGGCTATACCGTATTGCAACTAATCACTGTCTCGATGAGCTGAGAAAACAAAAACGTGTCCCATACATCAGTCAGGAAAACGGTAGTCATGAGGAGAATTCATTCGTCCATCATAGGACACCGGAATCCATTTATTTGGAAAAAGAACGAAATGCTGTTTTGCACAAGTATATTATGGAGCTCGATGAAAACTATCGAACGGTGCTTGTACTTCGTCATATTG